>NZ_CP019770.1:3000000-3212500 GCF_004328665.1 Pseudoalteromonas sp. DL-6 | reverse complement strand
GTCCTAAGGTAGCGAAATTCCTTGTCGGGTAAGTTCCGACCTGCACGAATGGTGTAACCATGGCCACGCTGTCTCCACCCGAGACTCAGTGAAATTGAAATCGCAGTGAAGATGCTGTGTACCCGCGGCTAGACGGAAAGACCCCGTGAACCTTTACTACAGCTTGGCACTGAACATTGAACCTACATGTGTAGGATAGGTGGGAGACTTAGAAGCAGAGACGCTAGTTTTTGTGGAGTCGTCCTTGAAATACCACCCTTGTAGTTTTGATGTTCTAACGTTGGCCCCTGAATCGGGGTTACGGACAGTGCCTGGTGGGTAGTTTGACTGGGGCGGTCTCCTCCCAAAGAGTAACGGAGGAGCACGAAGGTTGGCTAAGTACGGTCGGACATCGTACGGTTAGTGTAATGGTAGAAGCCAGCTTAACTGCGAGACAGACACGTCGAGCAGGTACGAAAGTAGGTCATAGTGATCCGGTGGTTCTGAATGGAAGGGCCATCGCTCAACGGATAAAAGGTACTCCGGGGATAACAGGCTGATACCGCCCAAGAGTTCATATCGACGGCGGTGTTTGGCACCTCGATGTCGGCTCATCACATCCTGGGGCTGAAGTCGGTCCCAAGGGTATGGCTGTTCGCCATTTAAAGTGGTACGCGAGCTGGGTTTAGAACGTCGTGAGACAGTTCGGTCCCTATCTGCCGTGGGCGTTTGAGAATTGAGAGGGGTTGCTCCTAGTACGAGAGGACCGGAGTGAACGAACCGCTGGTGTTCGGGTTGTCATGCCAATGGCATTGCCCGGTAGCTACGTTCGGAACTGATAAGCGCTGAAAGCATCTAAGCGCGAAGCAGGCCTCGAGATGAGTTCTCACTAGACTTTTAAAGTCTCTGAAGGGCCGTTGAAGACTACAACGTTGATAGGCAAGATGTGGAAGTGGTGTGAGCCATTAAGCTAACTTGTACTAATTACCCGTGAGGCTTAACCATACAACGCCAAACGCGTTTTATGTGATAGTGAAACAAGCGAAGAAGTTAATATAACTAAAGTAGATACTGAAAACTTTTTATTATCAGAAATTCCAAATTTTAGTTAGTGCGTAGTAATACGAACTGACACCAAATTTGCTTGGTGACAATAGCGTTTTGGACCCACCTGACCCCATGCCGAACTCAGTAGTGAAACGAAACAGCGCCGATGATAGTGTAGCATTTGCTATGTGAAAGTAGGACATTACCAGGCTCCAAATAAGAGAAAGCCCGACTCGAAAGAGTCGGGCTTTTTTACGTCAGCAGAAAAGTGAGATGCGCACACTCATCCAGCATCTATCGCGTAGGTTGGGCGAGCGAAGCGACTCCCGACGAATAAAGAGTTCAACATTTGTTATGTGGCTCTCTAGCGCTGTGGGCATTACGTCATTCTACTGCGTTGTCGCTACGAAGTAGCGCACCGACTCCAAATACAAGCAAGGCCGACTCTAAAGAGTCGGGCTTTTTTGCATCTGGAATAAAGTGAAAATACGGGTTCGAGATATAAGGGTAAATATGAGCCTAAGGCTTAACGATGATCCTTAGCACTTTCTTATTTCACGTGCTGGGTTGCCGGCAACAACGGTGTTTGATGCAATGCTCTTAGTTACCACTGAACCCGCACCAATAACAGCATTATCACCAATGGTAACACCAGCTAACACAATAGCTCCCGCGCCAATCCATACGTTATTACCTATGAAGATTGGTGCTGCAAAGTTTTCTTTATTGAGCCGCTCAGTTGGGTTCACAGCATGCGTAACTGCTAATAGCTGAACATTAGAGCCAATTAAGCAGTCACTACCAATCGTAATCATACCTTTATTAATTGGTGCATCTAATACAGTGCAGTTAATGTTTATAAAAGTACGATCACCTATATGTATTTGCGAGCCATAGTCACAATGAAAGCCCGCTTCAATAATTACTCCATCACCACAGTGTGAGCATAATTCTTTTATTCGCTTTAAATTACCTTTACTGGGGCTTTTATTAAATAAGCGGCAAATTTCGTGCACAGCTTTACGCTGCGCTAGATTCTCTTTACTAATACTATTAAATGACTGCATATCAATTTTGTTTAACTTAAATAATGGTGTCTAGCTTAACCTACTTTAAGCATGATGATAATTTGAATAAAACTGTGCTTTTTTAACGCATTCACTTGCCATTTATTATGTTTCGTTTAAAATCCATTAACTTTCGAAACGAAACTTAATTGTAATCACTTATGACCAAACGAAACACTCAGCAACGCCGCCATCTGATCCTCACTCAAGTTAATGAATTAGGTGAAGTGGCTGTTGAGAAACTTGCTGAACAGTTTCAAACATCAGAAGTAACTATTCGAAAAGACTTAACCGCGCTTGAAAAAAGTGGCTTATTGCTGCGCCGTTACGGCGGTGCTATTGCTCTGCCAAAAGAGATTGTTAGCGATGAGATTGATTCTAAGCGTAAAGTGGCCATTGCCAAAGCGGCAGCTGCGCTTATAAAAGATCATAATCGCATTATTATAGACAGTGGGCGCACCACTGCAGCGATGATCCCTGAGTTGGCTAGCAAGCAGGGGTTAGTTGTTATGACTAACGCGATTAAAGTGGCAACGCGTTTATTGGCACTTGAAAATGAGCCAACACTTTTAATGACAGGTGGCACGTGGGATCCGCATTCAGAATCGTTTCAAGGGCAAGTAGCTGAAAATGTTCTATGCTCATATGATTTTGATCAGCTATTTATAGGTGCCGATGGCATTGATGTAGCGCGTGGAACAACCACGTTTAATGAGCTTGTTGGATTAAGCCAAGTGATGGCTAAAGCGGCGCGCGAAGTTATTGTGCTGGTTGAGTCAGAAAAGATTGGCCGAAAAATACCAAATTTAGAATTACCGTGGCAAACAGTAACCACATTAATAACCGACAGTGGCTTAGCAAGTGATAAGCGTGCAGCCATAGAGGCGTGTGGTGTAAAACTAATTTGCGCAGAGATTATGGAATAGCAACTACATCGTGAGTTGCTAGAATTAAAAAATTAATGGAGACACTATGTGTGGAATCGTTGGGGCTGTTGCAGAACGTCCAGTAAATAAAATCTTAGTTGAAGGGCTTAAGCGTCTTGAGTACCGTGGTTATGACTCAGCAGGTGTAGCTTTACTTGAAGGCAATACACTTAATACAGTTAAAGCAGTAGGTAAGGTTGTAAACTTAGAGTCAGCACTTGAACAAGCTGGTGTTAGCGGTCACACAGGTATTGCACACACTCGTTGGGCAACTCATGGCGGTGTAACTGAAGCCAATGCTCACCCACATGTTTCAAGCAATCAATTAGCGCTTGTACATAACGGAATCATTGAAAACCACGCAAGCTTGCGTGCAGCACTTAAAGGCGACGGTTACGAGTTTTTATCAGACACCGACACTGAAGTCATGGTGCATTTAATTCATCAGTTACGTCAGCAGCACACCACTTTATTAGCGTCAGTTCAAGCAGCTGTTAAACAGTTTGAAGGCGCATTTGGTACCGTTGTGTTCGATAAAGCGAATGATAACGAAATTATTGTAGCGCGCTCAGGCAGCCCGTTAGTTATTGGTTTAGGCCTTGGTGAAAACTTTATTGCTTCTGATCAACTTGCATTATTACCGGTAACTCGCAGCTTTATCTTCTTAGAAGAAGGTGATGTAGCGCGTATTACTCGCGACACTGTAGAAATTTTTGATGCAGATGGCAACGCGGTTGAGCGTGAAGTTGTTGAATCAAACATCACACAAGATGCATCAGGTAAAGGTGATTACCGTCACTACATGCTAAAAGAAATTTATGAGCAGCCACTTGCAGTACGTAACACCCTTGAAGGACGTTTAAACGATGACCGCGTAGCGATTGATGCTTTTGGCGATAGCGCACAGCAAATATTTAAAGACGTAAAACACGTACAAATTATTGCCTGTGGAACGTCATACCACTCAGGTATGGTTGCTCGTTACTGGCTTGAGCAATTTGCAGGTGTTAGCTGTAACGTAGAAATTGCCTCTGAGTTCCGTTACCGTCAGTCATTTGTACACGAAAACAGCCTACTAGTAACGATTTCACAGTCAGGCGAAACGGCTGATACTTTAGCTGCACTGCGTTTAGCTAAAGAGCAAGGCTACATGGGGTCAATGACTATTTGTAACGTACCAGGCTCATCGCTTGTGCGTGAATCTGACCTTGCCTTTATGACCAAAGCCGGTGCTGAAATTGGTGTTGCCTCTACTAAGGCATTTACTACGCAGCTTGTTGGTTTGTTAATGCTTACTGCGTCTATTGCGCAAGAGAAAGGCCTAGATCAAAGCACGATTGTTAACGCTATTAAATTGCTTCCAGCTAAATTAGAAGAAACGCTATTGTTGGCTGATGGCATTGCAGACCTTGCAGAAGAATTTGCTGATAAGCACCACTCACTGTTTTTAGGTCGCGGGTCGCAATACCCAATCGCAATGGAAGGCGCGCTTAAGCTTAAAGAGATTTCATACATCCACGCTGAAGCATACGCAGCCGGTGAGCTTAAACATGGCCCATTAGCGCTAATTGATGCCGACATGCCAATTATTGTTGTAGCACCAAACAACGAATTGCTTGAAAAGCTTAAATCAAATGTAGAAGAAGTACGTGCTCGCGGCGGCATCATCTATGTATTCGCTGATAAAGACTCACACTTTGAGTCAGACGACACAATGCGTGTAATCAACGTAAACCACGTAGATGACGTGATTGCCCCAGTGGTATATACAATTCCATTACAGCTACTGTCGTACTACGTAGCGGTCATTAAAGGCACTGACGTTGATCAGCCACGTAACCTAGCAAAATCGGTTACAGTTGAGTAAAATCAAAAGCTTATAGGTTTTTATTAATGTTAAAAAAGCGCTTAAGGCGCTTTTTTTGTGCCTGAAAGTCTGTTAGCTTAAGTAACTTATTATTCTCTAAGGGATTAGTCATGCGTTTATTAACCGTTATTTGCTTTTTTAGCTTTTTTGCTTTTAGTTCACAAAGTGTCTTTGCACAAGCTGGCATTAAACAGCAAAGTGCTGATGATTCTCAATTCATGCACACTATTAAATCGGCTGTTTTAAACGAAGAACGCACTGTTGTTGTACAATTACCAAAGAGCTACCAAGCTGAGCCAAATAAGGTATATCCTGTTATATATCGCTTAGATGGCGCGGGTAATATACCGCTTGCTAGTGCTGTTATTGAGCGTTTACAAAATGATAATCGTGCGCCTGAGGTTATTATTGTCGCTATTGAAAGCACTAATCGACTCAGAGATTTTTATCCTACAGTGAATAAAGAGCCACAAGGTCCTGTCGGTGAAGGGGGCGGCGCGGCAAAGTTTTTAGCGTTCTTTGAGCAAGAGCTCATTCCTTTAGTAAATAAGAATTATCGCACGCATGACTATAAGGTTATATCTGGTGCCTCCGCTGGAGGTGTATTTGCAGTATATGCTTTGCAGGCTAAACCTGAATTATTCCAAGCACATATTGCTTATAGCCCCGCAGTTTGGTGGAACTATGGCGCAATGGTAAAAAGTACAAAATCGTTTATAGCTAAAACGAAAGACCTGAATAACTACGTTTATACTAATATTGGCGAAGAAGCCGGCATAATGCGTGAAAGGTACGATGAATTACAGCAATCACTGCAATCACATAAAGCGCCAGGGTTACGCTTTTTTAGTGATGCGTTTGATGGCACCTCGCATAACCTGACTTCCTCTGCTGGCGCATTTAATGCCTATTACAACTTATTTTTACCTAAGAAAATGCCAATCAGTGCTTTAACTGACGGTGTAGCCTCTATTGATGCTTATTACAAAACATTATCTCAACAATGGGGTGAGCAGGTATCTCCACCAGACAGTGCTGTTAGATCACTCGGTTATAACTTAACGGATAGCAAGCAATTTACCCGTGCTATTGAGGTGTTTAAGTACAATATAAAAAATCACCCCAAATCAGTCGATGCGCTTTCTGCCTTATCATATGGCTATGAAATGCAGGGTGATACTCGCCAAGCGTTTGAACAGATGGAGTCGGCTTTAGCCATTGCTGATGACTCATATCCTTATATAAATTACTTAAAAGAAACAAAAGTCAGGTTACAAGCAGAACTGAGTAAGAACTAATAATATTGCCAACTTAGTTGTTGGCTTTTTATGAAAGCCTCTTTAAGTTTGGAGTGCTCTCGGTGACAGTCAAATTAATTACAAGAGTAGGGTTTAGATTCAAAGAGTGATCTTTAACGTGATTAAAGCTTTACCAAACAAATTAGAAGAAGCAATATTACTTGCTGATGGTATTGCAGACTAAGAAGAGTTTACTGGTAAATACTCATACTGTGAGTCAGATGACTATGCGTGTAATCACTGTCGCACTATAAAGTGGTAATTAAAGCACAGATGTTGACGAACCATGCAATTTGGCAAAGTCGGCCTAAAAATTTTAAAATCAATAGGCGACAGGTTTGATGTAAAAGGCGCTTTGTGCACCTTTTTAATATGCGCGATTACCTAAATCATAAGCAAAGTAGCCATAAACGGCTAGGGTCATCATAATTACGAAAGAGTAATGCATTGCGCGAGCTAAAATTAAATCTATAGGTCTGGCGTGTCGTAAAATGGCTTCGTCATTAACAACCGTCGCCTTTGCGGGTTTTTGCCGCCTTATTACTTTGCCATACATGCTCACTCTTATGCCTAGCCCTTTATCCCAAAGTGGTTCATGTATCCCTTCCTCACGCATTTTTCTCTCTATGTGTTTCATTGAAATACGAGTGAAGCATAAGGTTGAAATGAGGAAAAATATCAATGCTGGAAACGACACTATAAAATAAATGATTTCGGGAATTATGTACATGATTAAAACCAATCAACACTTGAGCTTAAATCATACACAGTACCAGATATAAATTTCCCAAAAGAATCACCAGCTTTACCTGCAGCATAACCAGCCCCCAAGCCTACACCAATAAGAATTACCCAGCCAACTGGACCCATTGCAATTGCTATTCCTACCCCTGCGGTTATAGTCGTACCGCCAACATAGGCTCCTGCAGCAGTACCAACACCAAAACCTGTCGTTTCAACAACAGCACGGCGCTGCCAGTCTTTACCTGCTTTGTAATCGTCATAAACGCTATCAGCTCGAAGACCAGCATCAATCGCAATGACAAACTTTCCTGCAATGCTGGATCCTTGCTCTAATCTACGTAAGTGCTGTATGTTAGCTAAAGAAGTTAATTGCAAGGGAGCTGAACTTCTTGCGCTTCTTGCTGTATCTATGCCTCGTTGCGTATTAGACCAGATATTACCCCGTGCAGATGCTTTCACTTTGCCTTTGAATTTAACCATTTCTCTTTTAAATTCAGTGTTTAACTCTAGATGGGCTTGCTTAGCTTTGTTACCTAGTTTGATTAATTCTAATTTAGGTTGCTTGTTCTGCGATGCTTTTCTAATTTCAATTAAGCTAGTTTGGTATTTTAGAATCGCTTTTCCAAATGTACTTAACCTCACTTGGCTTGACTCTAATGAAGTAAGTGCTGCGCCAGTGGCAGTCAAGGTATCAAGATTTCTTCCAAGAACTTGTTGACTCGTTAAACCTCTTACTTTATCAACATATGGAGATATTTCCGCATCGTATAGCGCGGCAATAGCCAAAGCATCTTCATCACCGAAGTTGTTTACTATAGTACTGACATTTCTCTTTGTATGCTCAGGCCAAGACACCGTATTATCAAGTGCACAAGCTATGTCAGGACGAGAGCGCCTGAAATCACTCATATCCCCAGATTGTGGAGTTCTTAAAATGAACGGGGTTCCTTGAGGTATAAAGTTACCTATAATATGAGGGTTATCCTCTCTAAATCGCTTTAATTGCTCTAAGTCATTACTGTTAAAAGGTAAACTTGCTCGACTTTTCGTATTGAAACATAAATCAAATTGAGACATGACATTTCCTTGTATCTAAAATTAATCCATCAGGCCGCAAAAATAACACACTTGAAATGCTGAAATCAATAATACAGCGTGTTCAGCTATTATTTGTAATGATTGATGTATGTGAAAAATAGTATTAATGTAAAGTGATATTCAGTGAATCATCGTTTAATAAAAAACAAGATGCATTTTATTTAAATCACTAACCTCTACTTAATAGCTGCTAAATACGCTAAAATTACAGGCTACTTTTTAGCAATAAGCCCGTAATAAATATGACCTCAGCCACAAGCCCTAGCACCTTCAACGAACTTGGCCTAATTCCAGAGCTATTAGCTCGATTGTCTGATCTTGAATACACGCAACCTACGCCGATTCAGGCTAAAGCAATTCCAAGTATCCTGGCGGGAAGTGACTTAATTGCAGGAGCGAATACTGGCTCTGGTAAAACAGCAACCTTTGCTTTGCCTATGCTACAAACCCTATTTTTAGCGCAAGGTGCTAAAAAAGCAGCGAGCAAAGGTAACTTTGTTTCAGGGCTTATTTTGGTACCTACACGTGAGCTGGCAGTGCAAGTGGCTGATAGCGTTAAATCGTATTCTGCTAACTTCAATGGCGCGATTAAAACGGTGGCGGTGTTTGGTGGTGTGTCGGTTAATACGCAAATGCAGGCTCTACGTGGCGGTGCCGATATTATCGTAGCAACCCCTGGGCGCTTGCTCGATTTAATCTCAAGCAATGCGATTAAGCTCGATAAATTAAATATGCTTGTGCTTGATGAAGCCGACCGTATGCTAAGCCTAGGTTTTACTGAAGAGCTGGCTGAGCTGCTGGCGTTAATGCCTGCTAAAAAGCAAACCATGTTGTTTTCAGCGACTTTCCCGGAGCAAGTCACACAATTAACGCAAGAGCTGTTAACCAACCCTGTTGAAATACAAGTGCAAAGTAAAGATGAAAGCACCTTAGTACAGCGCGTATTTACGGTTAATAAAGGCGAAAAAACCACGGTTTTAGCGCATTTAATAAAAGCGCATAAATGGCGCCAAGCGCTTATTTTTGTAAACGCTAAAAAAGATTGTGAGCACTTAGCCAGCAAGCTTGAAAAGCGCGGCGTGAATGCACAAGTGTTCCATGGTGATAAAGGCCAAAGCGAGCGTACTCGCGTAATAGAAAAGTTTAAAGCGGGCGAAATTGAAGTGCTTATTGCAACCGACATTGCCGCTCGTGGTTTAGATATTGAAAAGCTACCAGTAGTAATTAACTTTAACTTACCGCGTAGCCCTGCTGACTACATGCACCGTATTGGCCGAAGCGGCCGTGCTGGTGAAGTAGGTTTAGCGCTATCACTGATTGATTTTGAAGACTTTCATCACTTTAGAATTATTGAAAAGAAAAACAAACTACGTTTAGAGCGCGAAGAGGTAACAGGTTTTGCTGTAAACCAAGCCAACCTTGATGCAGCTGATGCCCTTAAAAACGACAAGCCAATGGCCAAACCAGAAGGCACAGGTAAAAAGAAGAAGAAAAACAAAGCCAACCCAGAAGATGACGTATGGAGCGGCTGGCGTAAGAGTAAGTAAAAGTTAAGATTATAAAGCCGACATTTGTCGGCTTTATTGTTTATTAATCTTAAAATAGAGTCATTAATATTAAAGCGCTTTGATATCGCTTTTCCACTTTACCAATGCTGCAATGAATTCGGGGCCAATACCACAGCAGCCGCCAATAATTGTTGCGCCTAGGTTATGCCATTGCTTAGCAAATGCTACATACTCAGCAGGGGATAAATCGCGGTAACCTTGCGAGCCTTCATTGGCTTTATAATCACTGGCGATTGGTGTAAAACCATTCGCAAATGCCCCTAAATTAAGGTGTTTATTTTGCTGTTTTAGCACTCGATTAGTGTCGCGCAGCGCTTGTTCAATGACCTCGGGAATAGAGCAATTGAAGAATATGCCCGCTATATTATGTTCGAGCAATGCTAAGGTAGCGTCTGATACTAATTCACCAGAGCGCAATGTGGCTTGTTCGCTTACTTCATCACTTAAGGTAAATGCGTAATAACATGGTTTTTTTGAATTCTTAAGTACGCTTGCCATTACGTGAGCTTCTTCAATACTGGAAATAGTTTCACCAATCCAAATATCGACATATTCATCCTGTGCTTTATATAGGGTATCTAAAATAGTAAATGCGCGTTCACTTTGGAAAAAATCAGCACGGTACGATCCAAATGCGGGGGGCAATGAACCCGCAACTAGCACGTTTTGTTTAGTGTTTTGAGCTGCTTCTTTTGCAATAACCGCTGCCTGCTGTGCAAGTGCTGCGCCTTGTGCTTGGTAAAGCGTTTCACCTAAATGAAAGGGGACACAGGCGTAGCTATTTACCGTAATAATTTCTGCCCCCGCATTTATAAAAGCTTGATGCGCTTGAGTTACGCATTGCGGAGCTTCTATGAGTGCCTGAGCACTCCAAAGTGGCTGTGAAAACGGCGCACCCATACGCTTGAGTTCACGACCCATACCGCCATCTAATATTGTTAACTTGCTCACATTGGACTTCTAAACGTCTAAATAATTAAGGCTATTCAAACATACTTTTTGAAAATTCATAATGAAACTTCATCAGGTTTAACATGAAAAAAACTCAATGCTTTTAAACAGACACAAAAAAAGCGACTACCCAAAGGTGTCGCTTTATTTTAATAAGGCTTAGCTTACTTATAAAACGCTTCTACAGTGCCTTTTACTTTCATAAGTAATGGCTGGCCACGACGGTCTAACGCTTTAGGCGCTGCTACTTTGATCCAACCTTCGCTGATGCAGTATTCTTCAACGTCAAAACGCTCTTTACCGTTAAGAGTAATACCGATTTCATGTTCAAATACTTCTTCTACATAAAATTTGCTACGTGGGTTGATAGACAGTTGATTTGGTAATTCTGGTTTGTTTGTATCAGTCATAATGGTGATCTGCGTTGAATTAATTATGCGCTATTGTAGGCAATAGCTGGCTTATGCTCAAGCACGAGATCAATAAACTAAGTGGCTTTTATGTATATAGCTAACAGCGGGTGTTTATAAGTGCTGCGGTATGATGCGCTTGGTTAATAAACGCCGCTGTTGCTGCACTTTGATAGCTCCCCTTTCGCTGCAATATAACGGCAGTGCGCTTTAATAACGACGGCGCAAGTGTGATAGCAGTGAGCTCCTCATGTTTACTGGCAATATTTGAAGGTAATAGTGTGGCTAATTGGGTATAACGGACTATTTCAATAACGGCGCTGAGTGAATTAGCCTCCATAAGCACATTTGGTTGCACGTTATGCTGACGGCAATGGCGCTCTATTTGTTCGCGCGTTGCAAATTCATTACTCAGCAGCACCAGTGATTGCGCATTGAGCGTATGCAAATCAATCGAGTTTTGCTGCGCTAACTCATGCTGCTTATTAACCACTAATGCGAGCGTTTCTTCTAGTAAATTATGTGCCTCTATATCTGCATTATGGCTGCCTTCAAAGGCAATGCCTAGGTCAAACTCATCATCAAGTAGGCGTTTTTCCATACGCTCTTGCGACATTTCTTCCATGCTTAAGCTGATATTAGGATATTGCTGATGAAACGCTTTAATTAAGGGGCCAATAAGATAGGTTGTAAAAGTGGGTGTAATGGCCACTCTTAATGCACCTCGGCTGAGGTTTTTTACATCATGAATAGCTCGCTTTCCCTCTGCTAAATCCTGCAATGCTTTTTGTGCATAGCGGGCATATACCTCTCCGGCATCGGTTAACTTTACACTGCGACCTGAGCGGTCAAACAAAGGGGCGCCTAAGGTTTCTTCAAGCTGTTTAATTTGCTGCGATAGCGCAGGTTGCGACACATACAAAGAGGCAGCTGCCTTAGTGAAGTTTTGGTGCTTGGCAACCGCCAAAAAGTAATTGATATGACGCAGTATCATGACTCTACTATAAGTATTTGTTATCGGTATCATAATATACCAGTCTTTTACCTTATTAAAAAGCGAGCGTATTATTCATTGCATCAACAACACAGAGACACTCGTTATGAAAGATATCATTGAAGGTTTTTTAAAGTTTCAAAGTGATGCATATCCAGAGCGTGCCGATTTATTTAAAAACTTGGCTACTAAGCAAAATCCACGCACTTTGTTTATTTCATGTTCTGACAGTCGTTTAGTGCCAGAGTTAGTAACTCAACGAGAACCTGGTGGATTATTTGTAATTCGTAATGCTGGGAATATTGTTCCTTCATATGGGCCTGAGCCGGGCGGAGTGTCTGCTTCTGTGGAGTACGCGGTTACTGCATTAAAAGTAACGGATGTGGTTATTTGTGGCCACTCTGATTGCGGCGCCATGACAGCAATTGCAACCTGCAAATGTATGAACCATATGCCTGCTGTTGGCAGTTGGCTGCGCTATGCCGACTCAGCTCGTATTGTCAATGAAGCACGTAATCATGCAAATGAACGTGAACGCATAGCAGCGATGGTTCGTGAAAATGTTATCGCACAACTTGAAAATATTAAAACTCATCCATCAGTTCGTTTAGCCCTAGGCGAAGGCCGTTTAGCCTTGCATGGCTGGGTTTACGATATTGAATCGGGTGGTATTGACGCCCTAAATGGCAATACCAATACGTTTGTTTCCCTTGCTGAGCATACTGATGTTCGTGCATACCCAACTCAGCTTCCTGTAGCTGTATAACCAACCATTGTAAGAGGTACTATTATGATCCAATCTCAAGTGAGCAACACTGCACGTTTAGCATTAACTGATACAATTATTGCAGCTAAAGCAGAAAAAAATCTGTCGTTTGAACAAATTGCAGAGGGCACAGGTTTAAGCGACGTTTACGTGACGGCGGCTTTATTAGGCCAGCACCCGTTACCTGCAGAGGCCGCTGAAAAAGTGGCACAAACACTGGGCCTTGATGCAAGTGCGGTTGAGTTACTTAAAGCTATTCCACTACGTGGTAGTGTAGAAAACAATATGCCAACCGATCCGACTATTTACCGTTTTTATGAAATGATGCAAGTATACGGCACAACATTTAAAGCTTTAGTACATGAACAATTTGGTGACGGTATTATCAGTGCAATTAACTTTAAAGTAGATATGAAAAAAGTAGAAGATCCAGAAGGAGGCTCACGCGCAGTGATCACCCTTGATGGTAAGTTCTTGCCTTACAAGCCTTTCTAAACGCTTTATAATACTTATTCATATCAGTCGGTGCTTTGCACCGGCTTTTTTAGGTTATTAAGGATGATTTTTCATGAATACACATGCTAGGCCTGCTACTGCTAGTACATCAACCTTCTCACTGCTTTGGCCGATGTTAATTATTGCGATACTGGCGATGACATTACGACCGACCCTAACCTCAGCTGGTCCTGTGCTGGATGATATTCGCTTAGCCACTGGTCTTGGCTTACAGGGGGCGTCATTATTAACCGTATTGCCGATGTTTTGTATGGGCGTGTTCCCCTTGTTACTGCCTTGGCTTGGGCGTTATTTAAGTGAAAATGCGTGGATAGCAGGAGGCTTATTTGCCATTGCATTAGCAGGCGTTTGGCGGCTATGGCTTGGCAGTGGTTGGGAATTAATTATCTCTGCATTAGTGGGCGGTACTGGTATTGCAATCGTGCAAGCAATGGCACCTGGTATTGTTAAGCGTTGGTATCCGCAGCGAGTGCCTGTTGCCATGGGCGTTTACTCAGCTTCATTAATGGCGGGTGGTGGAATGGCCGCTATACTCACACCGCTAGTGGCAAAGCATTATAATAGCTGGCAAGCAGGGCTTGGCATGTGGTTTATTATTCCTGTCATTGCCATGCTACTGTGGTGGTTAAGACCGCGCGAGCGTATGGAAGCCAAGCATAGCAGTGTTAAACGAAACTTTTTTATTAACCAGCGAGCATGGTTACTTGCAGCCTATTTTGGTTTGGCTAATGGTGGTTACGCATGCATGATTGCATGGCTACCCAGTTATGCGCAAAACCTAGGCTGGAGTGCACAGCATAGCGGCGAACTTATTGGCGTTATGACTGTGTTTCAGGTTATTGGTGCGTTAGGTGCGCCACTACTTTCATCAACTCGCACAGATAGACGACCTTGGTTATTAGCTGCCGTTGTTTTTCAGCTGGTGGGTTTTATTGGTTTAATTGTATTACCTGAGCCAATGATGAATGTTTGGGTCGGGCTTATTGGGTGTGGCTTAGGCGCGTGTTTTTCGCTAACGCTAACCGTGGCGCTCGATCATTTAGCTAATCCTAAATTGGCCGGTGTGCTAACTGCATTTGTACAAGGTGTTGGATTTATTATTACTGCAATTATTCCTTACGCAGCAGGCGTATTGCTTGATTTAACCCATAGTTATCAGGCGTCTTGGTTAATGCTAGTGATCACCCTAATAGCTATGTTAAGTATGACCACAAGGTTCTCCCCAGCAAGTTATGTTAAAGCAATGGGGGATTAACGCTCCACGGGTTCCTGTCTTTTTGGCTGCTAGTGTATGGCAGCCGTCATTTTTTCTTCATCAAAATTACCTTTATTAGTCATATCTGTTTTTTATAGTGCAGTGGTTGATGTTTTTGAGTTCACAGTTTTTAAAAATAACCACTACATAATGGGAATTACGGATGAAAATTAAAAAAGTCGCTGCGGCAATCGCACTTACCTGTGCGTTTAGTGCCGTTAGTCATGCCAATGTTCTACCGCAAAGTCAAAAAGACAGCAGCTGGTACAGTGCCGCACAAACAAAACTAACAACTAAAACAACGCAAGCACAAGCGGTTAAAAGCACCAAAGCTAAAAATGTAATTTTATTTGTTGGCGATGGCATGGGTATTTCTACCTTAACAGCGGCGCGTATTTTACAAGGTCAACGAAACAACCAGCTCGGTGAAGAAGGCTATTTAAGCTTTGAAAAATTCCCGTATTCAGCACAAGTTAAAACCTACAATGTTGACGCACAAACGCCAGATTCAGCAGGCACTATGACAGCAATGATCTCAGGGGTAAAAACCGATGTGGGTGTTATTGGGGTTGATGAGAAGGTTGAACGAGGTAACTGTACAACGGCTATCGGTAATGAATTATTAACAGCCACGGAGCTGGCTGAAATTAAAGGCTTAGCTACCGGTGTTGTTTCAACTGCACGTATCACTCATGCGACACCGGGTGCAACGTATGCTAAATCAGCTGATCGCAACTGGGAAGATATCTCAGACATGCCAGAGGCAGCAGTTAATGCAGGCTGTGAAGATATTGCCTCACAGCTAGTTAACTTTGAAAAAAACCTAGAAGCGCGTTTTATAGGTACCGATGTTGATGGCTTAGACTTTGTAATGGGTGGCGGCCGTCGTCACTTTTTACCTAAAGATGCATCTGCAAATTCAAATGATGCAATGAGCGCCGTAGAAGGCGATCGTACTGATGAGCGCAACCTTGTTACTGAATGGCAAACACAATATCCAAATGGCACTTATGTGATGGATCAAGCTGGGTTTGATGCTATTGCCGATGATGCAACCCAAGTCTTTGGCTTATTTAACGAATCGCACATGCAATACGAAGCTGACCGTGCCAACGATATAGCTGGTGAGCCGTCGCTTACCGATATGACAACTAAAGCGATTGATGTACTGGGTAAAAACGAAAAAGGCTTTTTCTTAACCGTAGAGTCGGGCCGTATTGACCATGCTCACCATGCGGGTAATGCTTTTAACGCACTTAACGACACTATTGAATTTGCAAAAGCCGTTCAAGCTGCCGTTGATAACACCGACCCTGAAGAAACGCTTATTTTAGTTACAGCCGATCACAGCCATGTGTTTACTATTGCAGGTTACCCGAAACGTGGTAACCCAATTTTAGGTAAAGTGGTTGGTGTTGGCCAAACTACACCAACGCTAGCTGCTGATAACATGCCATACACCACAGTAGGTTATGCAAATGGCCTCGGTTTTAGAAACTTAGTTGATGAAACGGATGCAGATGCAAGCTATGAAACAGCTGCGGTTGCAGGACGTGTTGAGCTAAATGGTGTTGATACAAATACGCCAGGTTTTCACCAAGAGGCTACTGTTCCACTTGGCTCTGAAACGCATGCAGGTGAAGATATTTCATTGCATGCAATGGGCCCAGGTGCTCACCTTGCTCAAGGTGTTATAGAACAAAACGTTGTATTTCATTTAATTAATCAAGCTCTTGAACTAACTCAGCAATAATGGCGGCTCACATGAATAAATTAACAGTACTTTCTTTAGCAGTAATGGTCGCATTAACTGGGTGTTCGAGTGATGACGACAAAAACAGTAATAATATTTTAGCGGTAGATAACCAAATCGCAGTAGGCTCAGCACAATGTGTTAATGGCGGCGTAGAAACGCAAAGCGGTGTTGATACCAATACTAATGGGCAATTAGAGAGCAGCGAAGTAACGCACACTAACTTAGTATGTAACGACCCAGCTACCTCATTAACGAGTGAACAGCTCGCTTCATTAAGTAACAATGCTTGGTTTAGCGACGCACAAACTAAACTTGCTAGTGCGCAAGATGCAGCAAGTAAGGTAGTAACAGAGTCAGGTAAAGCGAAAAACGTGATCTTGTTTGTTGGTGATGGTATGGGTATTTCTACCATAACGGCGGCGCGTATTTTAGCGGGGCAGTTGCAGGGTGAGATGGGTGAAGATCACCAATTAAGCTTTGAAACTATGCCGTATTCTGGGTTTGTAAAAACTTATAACGTAGATGCACAAACACCAGATTCTGCCGGTACGATGACAGCAATGGCCTCTGGTGTAAAAACCGATGTGGGTGTAATTGGTATTGATGAAGCGGTTGAGCGTGGTAATTGTGCATCAGGCAAAGGGCATGAGCTTGTTACTTCGTTAGAGCTTGCGGAAATTGCCGGTAAATCTACCGGTATTGTTTCTACGGCACGTATTACCCATGCAACGCCTGCGGCAACTTATGCTAAGTCGGCTGATCGTAACTGGGAAGATATTTCAGATATGCCAGCTTCAGAGTCAGCCAATTGTGAAGATATTGCTTCACAGCTGGTTAATTTTGAAAAGAACTTAGAAGCCCGTTTTAGTGGTGTTGATGTAGACGGAATCGAAGTGGTTATGGGTGGCGGGCGTCGTCATTTTTTACCTAAAGATGCAGCCTTTAATTCTGCAGATGCGGTGAGTGCTGTTGAAGGCGACCGTACTGATGCGCGTAATTTAGTGACAGAATGGCAAACAACTTACCCGACTGGTACTTACGTAATGGATCAAACTGGGTTTGATGCCATTAGCGATGATGCCACAAAGGTATTTGGTTTATTTAACGAATCGCACATGCAATACGAAGCAGACCGTGCCAATGATGTAGCGGGTGAGCCTTCGCTATCGCAAATGACCGAAAAAGCTATTAATGTTTTAGATAACAATGATAAAGGCTTTTTCTTAACAGTTGAGTCGGGCCGTATTGATCACGCCCACCATGCGGGTAACGCTTACAACGCATTAAACGACACTATTGAGTTAGCTAATGCGGTAAAAGTGGCGATGGAAAATACTAACCCAGAAGAAACACTAATCGTGGTCACGGCCGATCACAGCCATGTGTTTACTATTGCTGGTTACCCTAAACGTGGTAACCCAATATTGGGTAAGGTAGTGGGTGTAGGCCAAACTGAGCCAAGTTTAGCGGCCGATGATATGCCTTACACAACGGTTGGCTACACTAATGGTGGTGGCTTTAGAGACTTAGGTAATGAAACCGATGCAGATGTAGGATATAACTTTGCACCGGTTACAGGGCGTGTTGATTTAAGCAATGTTGATACTACAACGCCGGGCTTTCACCAAGAAGCACTTGTGCCACTATCATCAGAAACCCATGCGGGTGAAGATGTGGGGGTGTATGCAATGGGCCCAGGTGCGCATTTAGTAACAGGCACTAATGAGCAAAGCTTTTTGTTCCATGTTATGGACTTTGCTGCTGATTTTGTAAAAGTGGCGGATGAAAAAGTAGCGCAATAAATTAACTTGCTAAACAAACAGCCCGCACACTGTGCGGGCTTTTTTGTGTCATACAAATGCCATTATTAAGCGTTATTTTAGAGTCATAAAGTAATGTTTAACTAAGAGATTACCCCAATGAAAAAGCTATTATTTATATTCTCAGCATTGGCCAGCACGAGTGCGCTCGCCCAGCAGTGCGACATTGATGCTGCGCAACTAAAAGCCGACTATAAAATTACCAATCAGCACAAATCGCAGCACAGCACCCAGTCGCTTACTCTTTGGCGAAACAATCAGCAGGTGGCGCATCAAAGTGAAACACTAACCGAGCTTTGGCAGCAGCTAAGTAATAACCAGCTTCGTCCTATTCGCTACTTTAATGCCGAGCAACGCGGTATTGAGTACCAACCATCGGAGGTACGTGGAGTGCAAAATTGGAGCGCCAAAAGTCAGCTGGTGGATAACCATTTAATTGCAAAAATGACCCTAGTAAGTTCACAAGGTGAGGGTTGTAATGAGGTAAAAAATTATGTGCTTAATGAGGGCGATAACCAATTTAAGCTGACTTTTCTCCCGCAAGCAAAATTAGTTAAAACTTTTAGTGTGACTAATAAAAAAAGTGATACTCAAACCTTGCTTAGCTTAAATGATGTAAACAGTGATACACCTGCAATTAAGGCTCAGTTTGCAAAATGGGATAACTTTCAAACCACCGATTACGCGGATATTGGCGATAACGAAAGCGATCCATTTTTAGCTAAAATGATTAATCTTGGTTTTATAGAGCACGGCGCTACTGGTTTTTATAATCAGCAAGGCGAGGCTATTCAAGGTGGGCATCATCATTAGCATTTTTTGGCTTAACCGTGCTCTCAGTTAAGCCATTTTCATAATCGTTGGCGTCACAGGTATTTAAGTTTTGCCGTGCTTGTTTATCTTGTTGTAATACCTGCTTTAAATCTTCCATACGTTGGCGTACTGCAACGCCGTAGCTGGCATCATCTCCCCAAAGCTCAGAAAGTTGTAACACAGATGCACGGTCATGATCCCTAAATAATTTACCAGCACGCTCAGCGTCTTCTTTGCTATTGCCAAGTAGCTGCAGTGATTCTATGGCTAAGTTAATGGCTGAGTCGACGGTTTCGCGGTTAAACGCATCCACTTTTAGATTCAGTAGTTGATACGCATGGCGACGATCGATTGCGCGCGCCACTATTTTTAATTGTGGGTAGTTTTTATGTGCCAGCTTAATAATTTCAATGGTTTTATCTGGGTTATCAATTGCAACAACCAGCATTTGTGCAGTATGCGCGCCTGCGGCTTCAAGCAGTTCTTGGCGAGCAGCATCACCGTAAAATACGGTGTTACCAAAGCGGCGCAGCAGTTCTATTTGGCTTGGGCTGTGATCAAGTACGGTAATTTCGTAGCCTTGCGCATGTAATAAACGCCCCATAATTTGCCCAAAACGGCCGTATCCGGCAATGATCACATGCTTAGCTGTGCTTATTTGTTCTGGTTTATCAAATTCGGGTGCCGTGCTGCTATAGCTACGCTTTTGAATTTGCTCATACAACATCAGTAGTAAAGGCGCTATTAGCATAGAAACGGCAACCACAAGGGTAACTAAATTGGTTTGCTCTGGGGTTAAAATACTCAAGGTGGTGGTTACACTAAGCAGCACAAACGCAAACTCGCCGCCCTGAGCAAGGGCTAAGGTAAATAGCAGTTGCTGTTTACGACTAATATTAAAAGCCATTGCCAAGGCAAGTAAAATACAGGCTTTAATGACAATTAATAGCACCACTAAGGCAATCACGGTACTGAACTGATTAAACAGCAGTTCAAAATTAATTGATGCACCAACCGTGATAAAAAATAGTCCCAGTAATAAGCCTTTAAAGGGTTCTATATCGGCTTCTAGCTCGTGTCTAAATTCACTTTCGGCCAATACAACTCCGGCTAAAAAAGTACCCAGTGCGGGCGATAAGCCAATACTTTGCATCACCAGCGAAATAGCCACCACTAAAAACAATGCAAAAATTGTGAATATTTCACGCATGTGGGTTTGTGCTATGTATCTAAATAGTGGTGCCGACACATATTTACCGCCAGCAATGATAGCGGCAATAACAGCAACAGAAACCCCAACTTGCTGCCAAATAGGCCAGCCTGCAATGATGGAGTCGCTAATATCTTTTGAGTTACCTTGTGGTGCAAAAGCCAGTAAAGGGAGCAGCGCTAAAATAGGAATAATCGCAATATCTTGAAATAATAAAACTGAAAATGCATTTTGCCCAGCTTCTTGCTTTAACCAGCCTTTTTCTTCTAAGCTTTGCAGCACAATAGCAGTTGAAGACAGTGCGAGCATTAAGCCTATAGCCAGTGCTGTTTGCCAATGCATGGCAAAAAACCAATAACAAAAGGCAAAAATAGCCGCTGCACTTAATACTACCTGCAATCCGCCAAGCCCTAAAATTGAGTGGCGCAGAGTCCACAAACGCGAAGGTTGCAGTTCAAGGCCAACTAAAAATAACATCATCACAACGCCAAATTCAGCAAAGTGCATTACATCAGTTTGGTCACCTACGACTCCTAATGCATAAGGGCCTATCAAAATGCCAGCAATTAAATAACCCAGCACAGAGCCAAGTCCAAGTCGTTTTGCTATAGGAACTGCAACAATGGCGGCAGCTAAGTAAATTAACGCTATTTCTAACACATGCTTACCTTATTAACGTTGAGATAAATAGCATGGCTTAGGTGCGTATAAAATACAATGAGTTACGAAAGTAAAAAGTGCTTTAGCTTACAAGTAAAATTAACTTTACTGGTAGCGGTCACAAAAAGAACGCTTATTTGAGCTTTTTACTGATATGGTATCGTTTATATAACAGACCGTATTTTTTGTTGCAGGAATGACCTTTTTTTTATGATTTCGCTAAATAATGTGTTTTTTACACGCCAAGATGGTGGCTTAAAACGACAAATAATTAATGACTTATCGTTAACTATTTTGCCTGCGGCGCACATTGCCTTACTAGGTGATAGTGGCTCGGGTAAAACAACATTATTAAATTTATTAGCCGGTTTACTGTCTCCAGATGCAGGAACTATTACGGTTAATAAACAAAAAATTAGTGAATTGAGTGCCAATGAGCTTGCGCTTTATCGGCGTAAAATAGGTATTATTTTTCAGCATTACCAATTACTCAGCCCGTTAAATGTGAAAGACAATATGTGCTTTCAAGCAAGGCTTAATGGGTTATCGCCTAGCGACGATGAAGTAAATACGATGGCTAAAAAACTGGGTTTAGAAGGCAAGCTTACAGCAATGCCTGAACAACTCTCAGGTGGCGAGCAGCAACGGGTGGGCATAGGCCGTGCGCTATTAAATAAGCCTAAGCTGTTATTGGCTGATGAACCTACGGGTAACCTTGATGCCGCTCGCTCACTCGATATAGTTACGCTACTAAAAAACCTGTGCGAAGAGCAGCAAATAATACTTATTATGGTCACTCATAGTCAGCGATTGGCCGATCAGTTTGCTACGCAATTGTTTTTAAAAGATGGCCAAATTAATGGCTGAGCTTAAACTTATATTAATAACGTATATGCAGTTTTATCGCCGTCATGTAGGGCTGTTATTCCTGTTTTTCATTGGTTTTAGTTTAGGCGCGGCGCTACTTACTGCAATACAGGGCTTAAATTTAGAGGCCGGTAAACGCTATCAACAAACCACAGCACTAATTGCAAACCCAGTGACGCATTTTGTTCGCCCTGTGCTAGGTGAAAATAGGTTGCCCAACAGTATGTGGTCGCGTATGAGGGCGGCTGGCTTTACGCAGGTTCAACCGGTTTTAGAGGGCGTAATTGAAACCAATAAGCAGCAAAAACTCGCGATTAGAGGCGTCAATTTATTACAGTGGCTTACAGAAAATACCGGCGGCTCAGCATCAACAACCAACAATCGTTATTCTGGGTTTGAACAGATACTAAATACTGTTTATATCGACCCTAAATTAATGCAGCGGCTAAATTTAAAAAACAGCCGCATTAATATAAACATGGGCGATTCCACTGTTACTTTAGCGGTAAGCGAATTACAAGGTTTAGGCATGACCATGCTGGTGGATATTAGCCTTGCCGACAAGTTACTGCGCGCAAATGGGGCAATTAGTTACTTTGAAGTAAGTGGCTTCAATAACAAACAAGCAGCCCAGTTAAACGTATTGTTAGGCGAGCAAGCACGGCTTGAAGCTGCGCAAGAGCAAGCTTTTGATGCGCTCTCTGAGGCATTTTTCTTTAATTTACAAGCGCTGGCTTTGTTAGGTTATGTGGTGGGTGCGTTTTTAAGTTTTAATGCAATTAAGCTGGCATACAATGCGCGTGCTCACTTGCAGCAGCAAATGTGGGTGCTGGGTTGTCAAAGGTCGGTGTTAATTAAAGCGCTGGTTATTGAATTAACGGTGCTTAGTTTTTTTGCTGCAGTATTAGGTGCATTATTAGGCGCGGCACTGGCAAACGCCTTAGTTATGGATGTATCGGCGACTCTTCGAGGGCTTTACCAACTAGACAGAAGCTTTGTAGTAAGCCTTGATAGCAGTATGATTGTCAGCGGTTTTACACTTAATATTGTTGTTTTGTTGGGGTTTTTAGCCAGTCAATCGGCTCGATTAAGTACTTTTTTAGCGCGTATTAAATGGCTAATGTTTGCGTTAGCTATTTGTGCAGCCAGTTACTTAGCGCTAACGGCAAATACCAAAATAAGCGCCTTATTGCTGTGTGTTTGTGTGTTACTGCTCTTTTTTGTTATTACGCCACCGGTAGTTAAAGCCGTTTTTAAATTGCCATGGCCAACACAAAATCCCATTATTCACTGGTTAAAAGCCGATAGCCTAGTGCAATTACCCGCATTACTAAGCTCGGTACTCGCTATTTTAATGGCTATGGGAGCCGCCGTAGGTATGCAGATTATGGTTGGCAGTTTTAGTGACACCTTAGATACACACCTTGAAAAACGCCTAAGCGCCGATTTATACGTAAGGCCCGATCAAAACATTCAAGCGTTAGGGGCTAAATTGCGTGAACTCCCAGAGGTCGAAAAAGTAGGCGTATATTGGTCAGCTAACAGTGAGCTTAAAACATCTAAAAATAGAATTGCTGTTGATGTTATGGCATTTGGTGCAACGGCCAGCTACAACCAACACCTTACTTTGTTAAACAATAAAGCACCTACATCTGCAGTATTTGAAAAAAACAAAAACGGGGTGGTGGGTTGCTTAGTGAACGAACCCGCCTTGCTGCAGTATTCGCTTAAAGTAGGTGATGTAATAACCCTAAAACAGCATATTAATACACTAACGTGCCAAGTACGTGCTGCCTATTTTGATTACGGCGAGCAAGGGTTAAATGTTGTTGTAACAACTAATGCATTATTGAATAGCAGCTTAAATTACACTGAGTATGGTTTATCGCTTTGGCTAAATCCAAATAGCGACGTAGACGCCATGGCCGAATATATTCAAAAGCAGCACCAATTAGATAGTCAGCAAGTTATTGCGAACCAGCAGTTTAAGCGTTTTGCAAAACAGTTATTTGGTAAAACTTTTTATGTTACTCAGGCGCTTAATATATTTATTATGCTGATTGCATTATTTGGCATGTGGGTAAGCTTTTTAACTTTAGGGCGCGGGCAATTACAGCCCATGGCGGTATTACAAACGCTGGGTGTCACCCAACAGCAATTATTGGGAGCAAAAGTACTGCAAGCTGCACTTATTATTTTAACCACCTTGTTATTAGCCATACCACTGGGGCTTAGCCTTGGATGGGTACTATTAACTTACGTCATGCCAATTGCCTTTGGTTGGACCATGGCCATGACCGTTAATTGGCTGCAATTAGCTGGCTTTACGGTGCTTATGTTTATGTTAGCTTTATTTGTGAGCGCGTTACCGCTAATAAAATTAACGCGAAGCGCCGTTGCCGATAATGTTGCCAAGCTATAGGACTTACATGAATAGACTAAAAGCAGCCGTTACCTTTATTTTTATTGGCGCATTAAGCGCGTGCCAGCCCGAAGCAGAGCAAGTAAATCAAAATAAACCAATGCATAGCGGGTTTGCACAACAATTTGGTGAACCTGTAAACAAAAACCAAGGACTGAGCTTTCCACGCGATCATGGGGCGCATCATCAACAAGGAATTGAATGGTGGTACGTAACTGCTAATTTAAAAGCAGATAATGGCGACACCTTTGGTGTGCAATGGACTTTATTTAGGCTCTCGGTTGATGAGCAAAGCACACAAACAGAACCATCGCCTTGGTGGAATGGGCAGCTTTACTTTGCTCACTTTGCAATACAAACCGATACCCAGCATCAGGCGTTCGAGAAATATGGCCGCTCGGGGCAAGTAAATATAACAGCACAGCCATTTGAGGCTCGCCTAGATGATTGGCAGCTAGCAAGTAAAAAAGCAGCATTTTTACCGCTTAGCTTAAAGGCACAGCAGGAAAATTACAGTGCAAACCTGGTGCTGGCTAATAGCCCGCTTGTAAAGCATGGCGAGCAAGGTTATAGCCAAAAAACCCACCAGGGGCATGCCTCTTACTATTACAGCTATCCGTTTCTACAAGCCAAAGGCGACATCACATTTGCGGGTAAAACTTTTAAAGTAACTGGAGATGCTTGGTTAGACAGAGAGTGGTCTTCGGCGTTAATCGATCCTACCCAAAATGGTTGGGACTGGTTTAGCATTCAGGCCGATGATAAAAAACAGGGTGGCTTGATGGCATTTTGTATTCGTAATGGCCAACAAAGTTATGATTACTGCAATGCATCGCACATTACGTCCGATGGACAAGTACGCGCTATTGACAATAACGACGTGACTTTGCAGATATTAAAAACATCTGAGCTTACAACCCAAACAACGCAAAGTAGTAAAACCTATCCAGTTAAGTGGCACCTCAAGGTTAAAGGGTTTGAGCCTATTATAATTGAAGCGCGTAACCCCGATTCACGTAATCAATTGAGCATCCCCTACTGGGAGGGGCGAATTAAAACCCAAGGTGGTTTTAAAGGTAAAGGTTATGCAGAGTTGGTTGGCTATTAGCGGGTTATAAAACGGCTTTCAAAAAATGCACTTAAACCAAGGCTAAGTGCATTTTTATTAAGGGCTTAGTATATTAACCTGAACTCTGGATAATAAATCTATCTCAAGCAGCTATTTTGAGCGCTAACTGCGTTGAATTTACTTGCAATAGACTAGCTATTGACGCGTAATTTCGCCTTGTTTTCACTGAAAATCTCTGGCTAGAGAAAACAAACATAAATATCATTTTGATTCAATATTTTAGTAAATCTCTTAACCAGAGTTCAGGTTATATTAGTCTAGCTTTACTGAACCAGAGATATTATCGATGCTAACATCACCAGAGCCTGCTTCTGTAATTGTTAGCCCTTTAGCGTGATTAACGCGAATATCGCCAGAGCCATCTTCAATAGTCACGCTTGAGCCAATATGTTCAATCAGCATATCTCCTGAGTTATCGTCTATGGTCACTGCGCCATTAATATGTTTAATAGTTATGCCGCCCGAGCCATCTTCAACGTTTAATGCACCCGTTACATTAGTAACTTGCATTTCGCCTGAGCCATCTTCAATTGCGACATTACCACTGACATTATCAATATCAATGCTGCCTGAGCCATCATTTAATGCTAAATCGCCGACTACATTTTTTACGTAAATACTGCCCGAGTCATCGTCAATATTTAAGTTTTTAGCACTATTAATATTAATGCTACCAGAGCCATCTTTTACATCTATATTGCTTTGCATCGCGTTAATAACAATATCGCCTGAACCGTCGTTAATATCTAAATTTAGGGTGTTAGGTACGGTAACAACTAAATTGATACTTGGCGATTGTCCGCTGTAAAAGCTAATCCCATTATTACTTTTATTTTGTGCAACAAGTTTTGCTTGTGTACCGCTTTTCTCAAGGGTGAGTTCGTATTCATCGTCAATGTCGGCGGTGTAAATGATGGCATCAACGCTAATATTGGTTGCAGTATTAGAGCCCTGAATTTCGAGCGAACCGGCACCACTCAATACTGTTAAATACTCAAGGTTATTACTTGGTAATGTAAGCTGCTGAGTTTGTTTTACTGATGCGACACTGGGCGATATATGAAATACACAACCGCTGAGTAATAAAATACCGCTAATTAGTGAAACGGGCTTAGTGAAGTTGAATAGAGTTGATGCGCTCATGTTTAGTCCTTTGATAATGATTATTTTAGTTAATATACAAAGTATAGAGCAAAAATGAGGCCGAAATGTAAGTTATTGTTTTATATGTAATGACAATAATTGCTAAAAAGATAAAATGCCAAAATATGGTTAAAAATACTAAATGTTAATAAAAAGGATGCACGATGCATCCTTTTGTAATTACTCAATTTTTAATGGGTGCTTTACTTAAAAGCGGTAAGTAATGTTACCGTATAAAAAACGCCCATCTAAACTGTAGGGTGTATAAGGCGTATATGGAAATATTTGGCCAAAGTTAGAGTAGCCAATGTTATCTACCGTTGCTTGTGGGTACTGATCAAACAGGTTATTCGCACCTACTGCAAACTTCCACGCATCGTTAGGGCGATAGGCAACTTCTAAATCAGTAATCCATTTAGCGTCTAGGTATTCATCGCGCTCGCTGGTGGTTGAAATATCTGCCACTTCCCCATAGCGAGTTGCACGCAAGGTTGTTTGCCATTGGTTAAAGCTCCAAACGGCTGATAGGTTTAGCTTGTTATCGGGTGTGCCTTGCTCAAAACGACCGACTTCACGACGGGCAAATACCACATAGTCATCGCCTAGAGAATTTAGCTCGCTTGGGTTTGCATCTACATGAGTCACTTCGGTGTCATTAATGTTTGCCGCCGCATTTAAGCGCACATCACCCAATGCATTTAAATCAAGTGTGTACGTTGCCACAATATCAACACCTTGCGTGCGCGAATTGATGGCGTTGGTAAAGTAACGCACGCTTTCGGTATTTAGTTCGCCCGCATTGGCGAGAATTTGCTGTACAGCGTCACCGCTTAAGTTTTCAGAGAGTACAATCCGGTCATCAATATCAATGCGGTACGCATCAACCGTTAAGCTAAAGTTACCTTGGGTGTAAACAAATCCAGCGGTAACGTTAACCGAGTCTTCGGCATCGAGCTGCTTTGCACCTAACGCTTGCGCTGCAGGTGCAGAGCTTGGAAATAGGCCAACTTCAAAAGGCTGGTTATTTTCGAGAATAGTCGATATTTGACGGTACGAGCTTTGTGCAAGTGACGGCGCACGAAACCCAGTACTGGCAGCACCACGTAATGATAGGTTGTCGTTAATACTGTAACGCGTGGCTAATTTTGAAGTAAATGTGTTACCAAAATCGCTGTAATCTTCATAACGACTGGCTAAAACCACATTCCATTTGTCAGTTAAATAAGTATCAAATTCAGCAAATACAGCGACATTATGGCGACTTTCATTGGTTGCGCTTTGCGGCCCAAAACCAGGAAGCACCTGTGCACCGCCAGCAGCAATTGGGTTACCGTTGTTATCAAGCGCAGTAATATAAGAGGCTTCCTCGCCTTGCTCTATTTTATAGCTTTCACGGCGGTATTCAGCACCAATAGTGAAAAACACATCATCGGGTAGACCAAAATCAACGCTAGTATTGGCATCAAAGTTAACTAAAAATTGATCGTAAATCATGGCGCCGTTATCAAACTCAGTTTGGCTATTAGTACCTAGCGAAGTATTTAGGCTATTTACAACCCCTAAGCCAAAGTCATTTCGACCATAGTTAGTGCTTACATCCCACGCCCAATCGCCACTATCGCCTTGTAAACCAAGTGCCAGCGAGTAATCTTTTACGTCCGTAGCAATTTGTGGCAAAAAGCCATTGGGGTAGAGCTCTAAAACATTGCGGCTGTCTTTTGCACGGCGGTAAAATCCGCCCGAGTTACCTTCACGCTCAGAATAGCTACCAAACGAATAAACATTAAAGCCATTCTCTAAGTCGTATCCCATGTTATAAAACAACGCGTAATCTTCCAGCGCTGCTTTACCAAAACGATGATTATAGCGATCAATTGTAAATTCGCGTGGGTCTAGGCTGCCATCATCTAGGCGGCTGTATTGTTCGCGCGGATCAAAGCCAGAGCGTTGAGTTGAGTCGTTATCACGGTATTCAATCGAGACGTTTAAAAAGCCATTGTCTGCCAGTGAAAAACCAGAATTTGCGCTAATTGTGCGGGTATTACCGTCGTTAACGTGACGATCGTCGCCTAAATTAAAAGCAAGGTTACCGTTCTCATCAGCATAAGTGCTATTTAGTTGTGGTACACCGGCCATTTGGCTGTCGTATTGGCCATAAGTTACGCTAACACTACCGCCTTCGGTTGCATCTTTTAAGACAATATTGATTACACCCGCAATGGCGTCAGAACCATATTGTGCTGCTGCCCCATCACGTAGTACCTCAACACGCTTAATTGCAGAGGTGGGGATCATGTTTAAATCAACCGCAGTAGAGCCGCGACCAACCGTACCGCCTAAATTTAATAACGCACCAGAGTGGCGGCGTTTACCATTAATAAGTACTAGGGTGTGATCAGGTGCAAGGCCTCTTAAAACCGCTGGGCGAGCATGATCGGTACCATCAGACAGTGTGGCACTTGGGTAGTTAAAGCTTGGTACTTGGTTAGCGAGCACTTGGCTAATTTCAAGTTGGCCGGTGCTTGCCATATCGTCGCTGCTAATAATATCTACAGGCACGGTACTTTGCGCAATACTGCGCAAACTGCGGCGTGTGCCTGTTACTGAAATTACTTCGATATTTTCTTCCACTTGGTTAGTTTGCTCAGCCGCATTAGCTGCTGAAAAAGAGGCGCTAAGTGCGGTGGTAATAGCCAAGCTAAGTGCTAATTTTTTATTAGCTGATAAATGCTGAAAAGTCATTAAGCGTGCCTTGAAGATTTTGAAAGGGGCGCATCATATAGAAGCGGCTAGTGCATCGCAAAGATCTAAATTGACTATGTTATTCAACTATTTTTATAAAAATAAGTGATCGGAATAACAGATTGAAATAGGAACAAAAAAGGAGGCTAAAATATAGGATTATGCTTATGTAGGCAGTGAAAGTGGCTAACTTGGTTTAAAGCCTTGCTAAAAGATTTTAATTATAAAGAAGCTACAGGCCAAACTATTAATGTGGCCTGTAGGGAATTAAAAAGTTACTCAGGTGCTACTTCGAGGGTTGTAAATAGTGCATAGCGACCTACGTCTACGCCAGCTTCATTGACGGTTACTTTTTGAGACGTTTCAATTAGGTATAAACCAGGCTGTTGCCAAGTGGTGGCAAAAAAACCGTCTTTATCTGTGGTTACTTTAATCTCACCGCGAGTATTACGATAGCGTGTATCACCTTTTAAAATACTTATTTCAATCCCTTCGCCAACCGGCTTGCCATCGCTTAGTAGTTGAAAGCGTGCTTGCTCACCAACAAATAAGTCGTTTGGATGGGTAGGCCCACTTAACTCCAAGCCTTGACCTAATAGTGCCGGTTTAGACGTGCCATTGTGGCTAACAAAGGTATCGACGGTAGAGATGGTTTTAATTGTGGTGATATCGCTGGCGTCTTTAGGTAAGTTGGCATCTGTTTTTTTAGCGAATACACGGCTTCGCTCGCCTGCTGCATTTTTGTAAAATGTCATGTACATAGGCTTTTGCGTCATCGCAATATGATAGGTGCCTTGTTGCTGAAGTTTTACTGCAGCAGAGCTTTTGCGTTGAAGGTAATAGGCACGAATGGTGTCGGTAACTTGCTCGCCATTTGGGGCTAGCGCCATTAATAATGAATCGTCGTACTCTGCGCCTTTTATGCTTGGACTAAATGCTTTATCAGGTGCAAAAATTTCGTTAGAAATACTCGTATCAATCATAACATAATGCGCTTTATCGCCAGAAAGCGAGGTATGCGAAGGGAGTAACCAGCGGCCATGTGCACTTGCGGTTGTTGATACCAGCGCTGATAAACTCAGTGCGCCAATGAGTGCTGTTTTTAATAAATTAACGTTCATTATTTTTCCTTTAAATTTGAATGATAAGTAGGTACTACCTAGCGCTTACAGTGACAAAGCTGGTTGAAAATTCGTTTTTACCATCAATAGTTATTTTCTCTGATTGGGTTAAATCAAGCTCAATGCGGCTGTAATCACGCCCACCTTCTTCGCGAACAACTTCAACATTAAGTAGGTACTTGCCGGGTGTTACGGGGTTACCGTTTAGATCCTTGCCATCCCAGCCAATTGTGTATGTGCCCGCACGCTTGGTAGCGCTACTAACCCCATCGAAGTTTGCATCACTTTTACCTGCTTTACGCCACCATTGGCGTAGGTCTTTAAACCATTCCGCTTTTTGTACCCAAAGCGCTAAAGTTGTGACATGTTTACGCTCTGGTGTTTCCAGCCATACAGCAACATAAGGGCGGTGGTAGGGTTGCACGCTTAAATCGGTAAGAGTTAATTCAACGTCTAACCTTGGCGATTGTGCATAAGCATTAATTTGAAATAGTGCGGCGACTAACAGCGTGATGCTTAGCCATGGTTTAATTTTAAACATTAAGACACTCCTTTTATTTGTGGCACCCAACACAGGTAAATAACGATAGGTGTTGCTACACCTAAGGCGGTTATCCATATTCCTGCTAAGCGTTTTTTTCTGTTTTGAAATAAAATAATCATGCCGGTGATGGCAAATAGAATCATCAGCACTGCAGATATATCAATAACCCAGCTCCATACATCACCGCTGTAACGACCTTTATGTAAATCGCCAATAACACTTAAAAACCCCCCGGTTTGATAATCGAGTAACAGTTCGCCACTAATAAAATCAAACTCTGCGTAGGCGTAGCCTGCCGGTAATGGGTAGTCGAGCAGGACCAGTGAATCTTGCTTTTCCCACTCAATACTTTTTACTTTATTCAGCCCATACTGCTTGGCGAGGTAAGCTTCTATTTGGGGGTAAATAGCAGGTAGGGTGTTTAATTCTGTTTGTGCTTTTGCAAGTAGTTCAGCTGGAATTGCTGCGGTAATTTGGCCGTTGTTTTTATCGTTTTTTAACCAGTCAACATGGTTTAGCACTATGCCGCTTACGCAAAATAGAATAAGTAAAAAAAACAAAGCGGTAGAAATATAGATATGCAAAGCACGACTCGTACTATATAAAGCGCGTTTATTAACAAAGGGCATAAAAGGTACAGATTTAATTAATTTTTACGGATGATAATGATTTGCATTAGCTGTTACAAATTTATTTACCAAACTTTACACTTTATTTTTTAGGAGGAGCTGAGGGCTTAGAAATTAAGTAAGTTAAAACCAGTACTTCAACAACAGCAACTAAGGCAATAACCCAAGAAGGGGGGGTGCTGTATAATAAAAATATAAAACCTACTAGCATACCTATACCCGCAGCATATTTTGCCTTTACAGGAATTACTTGATGTACCCGCCAATGTTGTAATGTTGTACCAAAGCGAGGGTGGTTTAATAACCAAGATTCAAGCGCGCTAGATGAGCGAGCAAAACACGCTAAGGCTAAAATTAAAAACGGTGTGGTTGGCATAACGGGTAAAATAACGCCAATAATGCCGAGTAACACACACAGCAACCCCAGCAATTTAAAGCCGATATTTTTATAATAAATAAAAACGTTTTTTATGTTCACGCCAGCTCTTTTTCAATAAATTAAACGGTCAAAGGGTAAGCTAATTAAAAGGTAAAATGAAGAGAAAGTGGCTTAGTTGCATGTTATCAACTAAGCCACTTAGGGTTAGCAAAGGAAAAGTATTTCCCGATTGCATTACCTATTAAAAGTAATAGCCTAAATTAATATTAAAGCGGCGCTCGGTATCGCCATCGCCAATAATGGTACCGCCAATAAAGGGTTGATTGCGGGCTTGTACAAAATCAACATAACTAAAGAACCCCCCAGCAGTAATGCTCATACCGGTTACATTCATCCAAGTATTGGCGCTGTTATCTGATTTGTTGTAGATGATCCCATAGTCGTTATAAAACTTTAGGTTGGTAACTGGACCCCATTCTAGTGCGTAGTCGTAGGCAACATTAAAGTTGGTCATTGTAGCTTGGCTCGACACGCTATCGAAGTAATTGTAGGCACCCACTGCAAAGCGGTTGCTGCCATCATCTAAGTCGTAGTCGTATTCGCCGTGTTGAAATTGAATGTTCCAGTTATTAATATTGCTGTTTAAATGAACAGCCCACGCACTGTAATTACCCGCGCGGTCTTCACCATCATGTAGTCCGCCGCTGAGTAACGATACACCTAAATCTGTGGTTATATTTTTACTGTGCATAAGTTGATAAGTGGCGCGACCGGCAAAGGTGTTGTATTCACCAAGTTGCTTTGTAGGCTCGGCATAGGTACCTTCATCGGCAGGGCGACTGCCAATAATATCGTAAGAGTAACGATGGTTTTTATCTGATGCTGAGCCATCAACTCCGCCAAGTTCATCGTTTTTAAAAAAGCCAAGATCAAGTGTCCAGTTGTCTTTAAGCTTACGCTTAGCAACTACCCCTAAATCAAAGTCATCTTCTAGGCCAACATAGTAGTTAGTGCTAAAAAAGTAGCTGTGAGAATTGTAAGGACCATTACCAAACGGTAAGGCGGTTATACCGGCTTGGCCTTCCCAGCCATCAGTAAATTCATACCCTAAGTAAGCGTATTTCACTACTGTCATGTAATCGTAAAAGCGTACTTCACCATTGACTGAAATATCATTAATTTCACCAGAGACATTTAAACGGAAAATATCAAAATCAAAGTCGCCACCGCGATCTTCATTGTCATCATCGTAAGAGTTAATGCCATAGTTAGCGCGAATGGCACCCCCTATCTTTATTCCTGATGATTGCTGTTCAGGCTTTGCAGCTTCATCAGTTAGTTGCTGAGCTTTTTTTTCAGTGAGTTTGCTTTCAAGCTTTTCTACTTGTTGCTTTAACTGCGTTAATTGGCTTTGGAGAGGTTGAAGATTTGATGCATAAGAATTACTAGCAACACCACCTAAAATTAAGGCGAGTGTTAGTTTTGAGAGTTTAGTCATAATAGCCGTTTTGATTGTGATTAAAAAATAAAGGCGCAAAAATGCACCTCTTAGTGTGGAAAAAGGGGAAAATGGCAGGCTAATTTAGTTTATTGTTTTTATACTGCGTTTTATTCTTTAGGGGTTTGAAACAGTGCGCCTACTTCTAAAAGTGGGGAGGCGTCTAGCTTATCTGCATCCATCATTGCGGCAATACGCTGCATTGATGAAAGGAGTAAACTCTGTTCCCATTCAGCAAGTGCTGAAAATTTTTCGATAAAATGCTCTTGTAATGGCTGTGGTGCTTTTTCGAGTAGTTCTTTACCTTGTTCGGTAAGGTATAAGCTGACTCGGCGCTTATCCATTTGACTGCGAACACGTGTTACTAAGTTTTTACTCTCGATTCGGTCAAGAATATTAGTAACCGTTGCAGGGCTTAAGTTAACGTTTTGCGCAATACGGCTGGCGGTAATACCATCAGTTTGAGACACTTCCTGCATGATAAGCAGTTGTGGCCCTGTTAAACCCGCTGTTTTATTAAGTTGCTTTGAATGTAAGTCAATCGCACGGATCACCTTACGTAAAGAAACTAGTAACTCGTCATATTTTTGCATTTGTTTGTCTCATGGAAGGCGAATGATTTGCCGTAATCATGAAATGTTACACATCAAATAAATTGAATTCAAATGATATATGTTATTTTAACCCGCTGTTATTAGTTTTTATTGGTTTTTATTAATTTGAGCAGTAATTAAAATAGTATTTATTATCTTTAATTTATTAAATGTTCATAACATTCTGTTTGCTAAGGTTGCGCACCTTACGTAGGTTAAAAGCGATACGCAAGCCACAGATGTAAAACTTTAGTCGTAATTTAGCCATTGATGTGGCATAAAAGTATAGTAACTAACTCAATTTAAATAACTATTCTATGTAGCTTATGCTTTAAGCATGCATTATTGTTTGTGTACAAGTAACCTGTACTCAGGTTAAGTATTAAAAATTAGTCTCAGTGTTAAAGGAAATAAAATGCAATTATCACCCTCAGTATGTATTGAGCGTACACATAGCGGTTTAGAATTTATTAGTATTAATAGTCGCCAATGTGAGGCGAAAATATTTTTACAAGGTGGGCAAATAACTGAGTTTACACCCAAAGACAAATTGCCATTATTGTGGGTGTCTGGGGATGAAACCTTTAGCGAAGGGAAAAGTATTCGTGGTGGCATTCCTATTTGCTGGCCTTGGTTTGGGCAACATGAAAATTCGGACTTCCCCGCGCATGGCTTTGCTCGCACACACGTATGGCAAGCTGATGAAGTGCATGAAACCGACAGCGAGGTTACTGTGAGCCTTAAATTACCAATGAAGCAGGTAGATTCTACTTTTTGGCCGCATCAGTCGTCATTACGGGTTGAGTTTATCTTATCAGAGCAATTAGAGGTGCGTTTAACCACCTGTAATTTAGGCAACGTACCATTTAGTTATACACAAGCACTGCATACTTACTTTCCAACAGAAGATATTAATAATACCCGAGTGGCAGGGCTGCAAGGGGCGCAATATATAGAATTTGGTCAAGGGCCTCATCAGCAACATGACGTGGTCGACTTTTCCCGTGAAACCGATATGGTTTATACCCAAGCCGCAGCAGTTCAAACAATTGATACTCCTCAGGGGATGATCAGTGTTAGCAGAGAAAACTCGCAGTCGTGCGTACTATGGAATCCATGGATTGAAAAATCAAAGCGGCTATCAAATTTTGCCGATGATGATTATAAAAGCATGTTATGCCTAGAAGCTGCGAATGTGCTTGAAGATGCGGTTACGCTTGAGCCTAAACAAAGTCATACCTTAGTGACAACAATAAAGTGGCTTGGCTAAGTCCAATGGAGCAAAGTGTGTTTACTAATCAACAAATAACCGATCTACCGCAACATAAAAGCATAGTGTTTGAGCCGCTTGCCGATAAAGCGTTATTGCATGCACAATTGAATTGGTTGTTATTTTTCATTCCTTTTTGCTTAGTGCTAGCGGTTGTTTGTTATTTTAATACAGATTTTGCTGCCATGGCGCAAGGTTACTTATTGGTTGCTGTTCCGCTATTAATTTTACTTTGTATGCTATACAGCGTGTTCAGTATTAAATTACAAGGCAGTGCATTGCGTACCCACGATATAGCATTTAAAAAGGGTATTATTTGGCAGCAGGTAACTATTTTACCGTTAGCACGAGTGCAGCATATTGAAATACATCGTGGGCCAATAGAGCGAAAACTGGGTTTAGCCAGTTTAAGGCTTTACAGCGCAGGGGGTATGAGTGCTGATTTACAAATTAGCGGTCTGACCCACGAAAAGTGCAAAAATATCCGTCAGTTTGTACAAAGCTATCGCCACGATGAAACCACGAGTGAGGTTGCTGCCAGTGAGTGTTGATGCTACGCAAATGACGCCACCTTCACTTAATTGGCAAAAAGTGTCGCCCTGGGCATTGGCTTATTTTGTGATGCATTTTAGTGTTCGCTTTGTCAAAGACGGCTTATTTAATTTACTGCCTGTGTTAGTGGTATTTGTTACCCAGGTAGAAAATAAACTATTTTGGGGGCAAGTTGCGCTCGCGATTGCTTTGACTTCATTGCTTGCTTATTGTTTTTTGTATTACCGTAGTTTTCGTTTTTGTATTACTGACGAGCATGAAATTTTACTAAATAAAGGCGTATTTAAAAAAGAGCGACTCACCTTAAAGTTTTCTAGGGTGCAAAATATAAACATAGCTGAGCCCTTTTATTTTACTCCAGTAGGTTTAGTTAATTGCATTTTTGATGCTGCCGGCAGTGTTGCCCAAGAAGCGGTATTGCCGGGAGTAACCAGCGGTTATGCCCAGCAAATGCGCAAACAAGTATTTGACTACAAAGCGCAGCAGCAACCATCAGCAGAAGTAGCTGACACAGCGCAGTCTCATATTGAAGAGCAGGACGAAAATAGTTTATTCATTTCAAATAAAGAAATAGCTAAGTTTGGTTTAATGTCGAACATGGCCATTTTAGCGCTTGCCGCTATTGCCCCTTTTGTGAATGTGGCAATCGATTTTTTAGAGCAGCAGTTTATAACAAAAATAGAGGGTTTTTATCAGCAAGAGCTGGGTATGATGGCTAATGCAGCGGTATTTGCAGTAATTACTTTGATTTTTGTATTGGTATTTATAGCGGTGTTTTTATCGGTGACTATGTCGCTCATTCGGTTCTATAATTATCAGCTTTATTTTAAAAATAAAAAATTTAAACGTATTGCAGGGCTGTTAGAACGCCATCAACTATCAATTAGTTTAGATAAAGTGCAATCTATAGTTATTAAGCAAAACCTAATTGCTAGGCTATTGAAACGTTTTACTGTTGAGTGTTTGCAAGCCAGCAGTGGTGGCGCTGCAAGTATGGCGAAAAAGAATAAACAAACCTTAGTGTTACCTGTGCTCACGCAGGAGCAAGTTGATAATGTGTGTCAGTGGATTTACCCATGGTTTGACAGTAAAAAGCTGGCATTCAAGGCGGTAGAAAGGGCATTGTTATATAAAAATATGGTGTTTTATGCCTTGCTACCGAGTGTTGCTTCTGGGTTTTTAATTAGCTTTATGCAACTTAATGTATTAATTCCGTTAGCGTTATTTTTGGTATTAGCTACGTTAGTATTTTTGTCTTATAAACGTTATGGGTATTATCTTCATCAACAAGATGGGCGTTTTTATATGGTGGTACGCAAAGGTATGATTGGCGTACATTACCGGGTATTTGAGCTGTACAAATCACAAAGCGCTCGCAGTGTGAGCACCTTTTTTATGCGTCGCTCTGGCTTAAAAAGCCTGTATATACAACTTGCTGCAGGCGGTGCGTATGTCCCATATTTAAAACAGCAAGATGCTGACTTCATTATAGATTTTACACTGATGCAGGCTGAGTCAGACTCCCGTAGTTGGATGTAACTTCCCTTGTTGAAAATAACTAAAGTTCAGGTTAAATAATAAAGCAGGTGTAAATACACATTTGCACATGCTTTATTACACTTTTTTACTGCCCGTTTTTCCCTTTTAATAATACTCTAAGCATTATTAAAAGCACTATTTAAGGGATTATTGTGAAAAAGTCACTCATTGCATCAGCCTTATTACTGGCTGCACCAAGCTTCGCTGCTAATTGGCAAACCATTCATACCGAGCATTTCAATGTACACTTTAGTAGTGAGCATACTGATTTTGCTAAATCGACCGCAGTAGAGCTGGAGATTGTTCGTACTAAAGTGCTTGAGCAACAAAACCGTGCGCTTGATAAAATCGTCGATGTGGTGGTGTTTGATCCTTTAAATGCAGCTAATGGCTTTGCCTTACCAACCTCTAATAATCCTGTTATGGCGCTTTTTACTACGCCACCACAATCGGACACAGTAATCTCAAACTCATCGGGCTGGCAGCAATTACTAGTGTTGCACGAGTACATTCACTTAGTTCATTTAGCGCAGCCGACTCGCAGCGAGTGGCAACAAAAAATTAGAGGGGTATGGGATCTTTACGATTTAACCTATGGAGACACACCACGCTGGGTAGCTGAAGGATACGCCACTTTAATTGAGTCTAAAATGACGGGTCGAGGGCGGCTCTTTGATAACTATTCTGAGGCAATACTCAGTGAGTTTGCTCAGCAAGGAGCGCTTCCGACGTATGGGCAACTAAATAGTGATGAGGGCTTTATGGCGGGCTCCATGGCTTACTTAATAGGAAGTCGTTTTTTATATTGGTTAGAGCAAAATTACTCAGAGCAGTTGGTCGATAATGTATGGGTTTGTATGCGAGCGGTTAAGTCTCGAGATTTTGATGATGCATTTTCTGGTGTATTTGGGCAAAACGCTGCCAAGCTATATCGTCGATTTATTGCTGAGTACACTTATAAAGCAATGCAACAAGAGCAAACCGAGTCACCACTTAATAGCAAGCTTTGGTTAAAGCTAGATTTATACGCTAGCAACCCCGCTCTTTCTGGCGACGGCAGCAAAATTGCCATAGTGGAGCGTGATAAAAAAAGTAATACCAAGCTCATAATTTATAGCACTGAAGACAACACTAAAGCGCAACAGCAATTTATTAAAGAACAAAAGCAATTACTTGAGGATGATGCTAAGGATATTCCTGATACTGCGCCGAGTGTATTTAAGCGCGAACAAAAACAAATATTAAATCAAATAAATCGAGCAGGTATTGCCAATCCGCAGTGGGTAGGCAATAACACTCTTTATTTTAATGCCTACAGTAGTGAGGAGTCGGGGACTTATAACAAAGTGTCTGACATTTTTAGCTATAACATAGATACTGGCAGCGTCGAACAACTCACTGAACTGGCTGGTATTCGTCGTTTTAGTGTTACCCGCGATGGTGAAACACTTTACGGTGAGCAAATAAGAGCTGGGTATTCTGAATTAGTAAAAGTCGATCTTAATACACAAACAATAACGCCACTTTTTACTAAGAGCTTAAAAACAACGTACGATTACCCGACTCTAAACCCAGATGAAAAAAATTAGCTTATTTATCAGCATCATTAAACGAAAACTGGCGGTTGTATATACAAGGTTTAGACGGTGATGTCAGGCTGTCAATCCCAATGCCTAATGGGTATCAATATTTAAGCCAGCCGAGTTTTAGTCAAAATGGGGAGTCTATCTATTTTGTTGCTGGCTTAAATAATAAGACTGATATTTATAATTACCATATAAAAAATAATACCCTCACACGCTTAACTAACGGGCAAGAAGCGCTTGCATATCCGATTGAGACTGAAGATGGTTCACTACTTTATTTCTCTATTAATGCCGATGGCCCTGATGTAAAAACGCTAACAACAAAAGACCGCACAGCCGTGACGGATCTCGCTGTAAACAGTGAAGCTCCATTGTTGTTGGTAAATAAGCATACCTTGCCACCGGCAAAAATATATACCGATGAGATAGCGAAACAAAGCGATTACGCAGTGCTTGAGCAGCAAGCGACGTTTGCCTTGGGATCACAGTATTATTCATCGTCAACCAGTTTGCTAAGTGTAGGTATAAAAAGTAGCGACCTATTAAAACAACTTGATTTACAAGCGGGTTATAACATTGATTTGCACAACGGTGGATTATATGGAGGATTTGTACAAGCAAAATACAATGCGTTAAATACAAAGTTTAAGCTTGCGCTATTTGATTATAATTTGGATACATCACGTCAATATCAACCTAGCTTAAACGCTGATATTGATGCCCGAGGTGGTTTTGCTGCAATAAGCCACCCATTGAAGTTTGGCCAGCTTCAATTAACCCCAGAGCTTGCTTATAACTATACAGATTATAAAAATAGCCATAAAAATTGGACGCGGTTGAGTATTAGTCAGCAATGGCAGCATGACCGCCAAGCATTTGCCATAGGGCAGAGTATTTATGCCAGTATTTATGAGGGACGAAATCAAAGTAGTCATTGGCAAGGTTATGACTTAGCAACAAAAATATTTGGCAAAGCATTTAATATTCCCATGTTTGTGAGCTTTGAACAAAAACAACGAGACGATAGTAATTTAGCTTTAGGAGGGTTTAGCTCTAACCTGATTAATCAGCAACAAAGTAGCGAGTTTGTGCTTGCTGCTGAATTGCCTTTTTACAGTGCAACTGCAGAGCGCTATCAAGGTTATGGTGGTGGCATCAGCTTTAAAGAAGGCATGCCTTGGCTTTATTACAAGCAACATCAATTAGACAGTAGCGTATATGCACAAAGTTATGGCTTAAAATACCAAGGTGATTTTAGCTTTGGGATGGGGCCTGCAGGCGTAAACGACCTAACTTTTAATGCTGGGCTGTCGCGTGTTGAAGGTGACAGCTTTGAAGATGAAATGCGCGCGTGGTTAAGCTTTTATTATTCATTGTAAATAGCTTATCTAGCTAAGTTGCTACTAAAGGTAGTAACTTAGCTGAGTATTTATACCATTAAGCATTCGCGTTTCTTCGTTGTATAACACGATTTTTTTGTGAATGCTTTTTACGTTTGCGGCGGGTAAACCATAAATAAAAGCCTGTACCAGCGAGCAATACAGGGCTAAGGCCAACAATACACCAAAGTATTTTACTGATAAGCCCAGCAAAATAGCCAAAGTGTAGTTTTCTAAAGCTATCAATTACTTGCCAACCAACTCCGGTTTCACGAATATCCCAGTTAGCCATGTGTTCACCTGTTTGCTTATTGTAGGTTATGGTATTGGCGTATTCACTGGTAAGTGGGTTACTGGTATTTACTTCGCCGTAAAGAGTAATATTTTCATCAGGCTCTCGCGGGAAAACTAAAAAAGTTGTATTAAAACTGGGTATTTGCAGCTTGCTATCATTAAGAATGCGCTCAAAAGAGATGTCATCACTATATAATTTATTTGTAATAGTGTAGTGCTCTTCTTCTGCGTGTTCTATTACTTCGTGATACCACACAGCGCCATTAAAATAGCCACCGGTAATCGCTAAAACGATAAGGATAGGTGAACCTAATACTCCAGTCATTTTATGAATGTCGCTTAGTACTATCTGCAAAGTTGCTCGCCAGCGTACGCTAAATAGTCGCTGCCAAAATTTACGGTAAATAATTAAGCCTGTAATGCCCAGAGTTAATAAAAATAAAGCAAAAAAGAACCCTAATACGGTACCTGTTTGCCCAGGTAAGCTTTTTAAGTCGTTAAGTAAAAAGGTGTAGTGCAACTCTAAAAACCAGTCGGTAAAATAATGAGTTGTGCTTACTGGCTCAGATAAAATTTCTCCCGTGTATTGGTCTAAGTGCAACTTATACCAATCGTCAGTGCCACGCTTAACCAAATAAAGCCGGTCAGCGGTGCTGTTATTAAAAAGCTCCCAGCTTCCTACTACATATTCAGGAAAGGCTGCTTCGGCTTTATCAATTAATGAATCCATAGGTAAGCGTGCAGCTTGCTGCTGTACCACAAAGTGTTTATCGGGCATGAGCAAGCCATCAATTTCACTTTTAAACACTAAAACACTGCCGGTAATACTTATAACAATTAACGGAATAATGGCAATTAGCGCCAACCAACTATGAACTTTAAATAGTGTTTTTCTCATTACTTAAACTTGTACGTTAACCTACTGTTATGCGCATGATAACAGTTATCATTTGTATTGCAATTACAAAGTAATGAAGCTGTGAAGTTAAGGCAACGGTTTTTGTATACTCAAGTTGCCACAGGAGGAAACTAAAGTAGGTGTGAAGCTTGTATAAAACCTAGCCAGCTCTACAATGCGCGCACAAAAATAAAGCCTTTAAAAACAAATGTTTAAAAAATGTTTTATTTCTTCCTTTTTATTAACAACAATGTAACGAGCGAGGTTTGCTTTGGCGTATTATTTGCCTATTTTATCAGTGTTTATTTTGGTTTTTAGTTTTTTACCGCTACTTAATAAAATTATTAAAAACCGCAGTGTATCGGGTGTATCACTGCTAATGATGACATTTGGTTTAGCGCAAAGTGTGTACTTTATTAGCTACAATCTTTATTTTGCTCGTTTTTATATTGCCTTGCCGTTTTTTGCGACAGGTTTATTAAGTGGTTTAATTTTATACTTTTTTGCTCGCTATAATGCCGCTAAACGTCAGAAGCTGCAGTTACTTGGCATGCTTAGCTTTTCGTTATTACCTTTTTTGTTGCTGTTAAACCCTAACCTAGATACTGCCACTGTGCTAAATGGCTTAACTTATGTGGGCTTAATTATGAGTTCAGTACGGGTTATGCCACAAACCTATAAAACACTGCGAACAGGGAATATTAGTAACCTTAGTGCGCGCTATTTTAGTTTGCAATTTATAGCAGGTATCTGTGGTTTGTTTGCAGAGCTAGCCATGCCAGTGCAAAGTACTTCGCATATATTAATGTTTATTATGATATTGCTAACTAATGCGCTGCAATTTGCGTGTATGCAGTATTATCGCGTACGTCCTGTGTTGGCATAAAATTATAGTGACCGTTAATTTCATTTGTGGCACTTTGAGTGACCAATAAATAAAAAGTGCCCACTATGAAATTAACTATCCATCAAATCGATGCGTTCAGCAGTGAACTGTTTAAAGGTAACTATGCCGCTGTGATCCCACTAGAATCGTGGCTTAGTGATGATCTTATGCTGAATATCGCTTCTGAAAACAACGTGTCTGAAACCGCTTTTACTTGTCAGTCGGCAGATGGAAGCTTTGCGATACGATGGTTTTCGCCATTAATGGAGATTGATTTTTGCGGCCATGCTACTTTAGCAGCGGCCTATGTGCTTTGTGAGCAACATAGTATATCGCAGGTGCGCTTTAGCGCAGAGGCGGTGGGCAAACTGATTGTTAATAAAAATAACGATGGCAGCTTTGCTATGACCTTTCCTAAACAAGCCCCTGAAGAGGTTCAGCTTATCCCTGATGCTTTATTAGCAGGCCTGTCTATACAACCTATTAAAGTGCTGAAAAACCGCCAAGCTTATTTTGCTATTTATGATAATGAGCAGCAGGTTGTAGATCTGAAAACAACCAATGAACAACTAAAAAAATTAGCCCCATTAGATGTGGTTGCAACAGCACCGAGTGTTGAGTATGACTTTATTTCTCGTTATTTTTGGCCTGCCAGTGGTGGTGATGAAGACTTTGTGACCGGCTCAATTCATACCGGGCTTGCCCCTTATTGGGCAGAACAATTTGGCAAAAACTCTTTAAGTGCTTATCAGGCCTCACAACGAGGCGGGAAGATTTACTGTGAAGTGGGTGATACAACAGTAACATTGACGGGTCATGCCGTAAGGTACCTAAAAGGTACTATTTACCTTTGAATTAGTGTAAAAAAGGCCACGTAAAACGTGGCCTTGGTTTACTCAGTGTTATTTACGCTTCTAGCGCTTTGCTAATTAAGCGATCGATATACTTTTTATGTGCTTTGGTTGCGGTGTCTGCACCCCATGCAACATCTTGATCGGCTATTTGAGTTAGCTGATATAGCGCAGCTGTTTTTGCTAAGTTATCGTATTTACTTGCTTTTTTTAAGCCTGCAATTGCAATAAGCTGATTTACGTATTCAATCTGTAAATTATGACTGATCGAATTAGCATTTTTACTATCAACAAAAATACTTGCAGTTAAATCTTCCATAAATTGCGTAAGGCTGTATTCATTACCATATAAAGCAGTATCTGAAATACGTAGTAACACAGCAGGGTGTAGCAGTTGCGCTAGTACACTCTTTTGCATGCCTAAAATCATTTTATGCGGTTTAGGGTCTTCGTTTTTACCGTAATGATTAAACCCACGACGCTGTTGCTGCATAAAGTTATACAAAGGCTGCATACTTTGCAGTACATTTGGAGCAAACACATACTCAGCTAAAATAGCCATTGCTTGGGTTTGGCGCTCAAGTGGTACCGGTGTAAAAGGCTTTGCTGCATTTTCATCGCCCACTACGGCACGCTCTACATAAACCCCTCCAATTTGACGAGATACCACACCTGCCTGCGCACGGTATTGGCCAAATAGGCTGTTAGCAGAAGTAACAAGCTGTTGGTAAGACTCGCCTTTTACTGTAGCTTTGTCTTTAAGTTCAGAAAATAGTGTATTGATCAGTGCCATTCTATCTGCACCATAAGCTGCAGGGTTAGACGACAAGTCACCTATCATCACGCGAGGGTCTATATGGCGACCTGGTGCACGCATATCGTCGGCATCGTTACCAAAGGCCAGTGCATGTTCGCTTGAGCGAGCGAGTATTTTATCAAGACGAGCTTGTTCTGCTGCTTCATCTTTAAGAGCTGCGCTGTAGCCGTAGTTTATTGCCCAATCATCGTATGGACCGGGTTTAGTTTGGAAGATATCGCCTTGAGTTACACCCGTTGGCGCTATATTTGCCGGCGCATAGTCCATTACTGAGCCGGTTACTATGCCTTGGGTTTTACTTTTATCGTGAACTTCTTTCTCATCCCACAAAATAGAAGATTTCATGTTGTGATTAAGACCTAAAGTATGCCCTACTTCATGTAAAACCAGCTGAGTTAAGCCTTGGCGTAACATTTCAGTATCTTCAATATCAGCGCCATTTGCTAAGCCTTTTGCAAGTATTAGGCTTTGTTGTAATTCATGACCTAAAGAGCAATTAAGCTCAGTGTTGCTTACTGGTTGTGTATGACTCATTGTGCCTTGAGTGTAAAGCGTATCGTATATCCAGCGGTTTTTCATAAATACAAACTCAAGCATAATGTCTGAGCCTAAAATTTCACCGGTTAATGGGTTCGCTAATGCTGGCCCGTATCCACCAAAAGGTGGCTTAGGTGATGAAGTCCAACGCAGTACATTATAGTTAATGTCACCGGCATCCCAATCGGCATCATCAGGCTGTATTTTCACTTCAAGTGCGTTTTTAAAGCCTGCTTTTTCAAATGAGCTATTCCAAGCAAGTACAGCGTCACGTACAGTATCTCGCCACTCAATAGGCGTGGTATTTTCTATCCACCAGGTAATTGGCTTTACTGGTTCTGAAAGTGCTGCGCTTGGATCTTTCTTTTGTAGATCCCAACGCTTAATTACATCTTGGTATGGCGCCCAGTCAGTTGATGTCATTTTATCAAACTGATTAGTGAAATAACCAATGCGTGCATCATCAAAGCGAGGTTGGTAACTATTTTTAGGTAAAGCTACAAATGAGTGCTGTACTTTTACTGACACACTTCTTGGATCGCTTATCGCACCTGACCCTCGAACGGTTGGGCTGCTATTGGTAAAAACATAATCAACAACCACATCTAGGTTATTAGGGTAAGGACGCTGTTTGATGATGCGTGATTTTTTATCATCTAACTTACCTACTTTAAATCGCTTTTTAGCATTTTTATCATTCGGGTTAGGTGTTGGTGATACTTTATGCAGCGCTTCACTTAAAAATAGCTTGTTAACATTAAAGGCTATTTTATCCTCTTCTTGTTTTTCTATTTTTATACTTGCAAGTACCGCTTCGCTAATGTTTGCCTCACTGGCTTTAGCTAGCGCGCTATTTTCATTAAATAAATAGCGTGGGGTTTTGCTGATAATATCGATGCGATCAAAGTATTTTCTAAATTCAATTAACTTTGTTTCACGGTACGCGCCACGAAAATGACCCGCATCAGTCGCGCCGTCAATGGTATGTGCAAAGTAAACAAAAGGGGTATCGAGCTGTGACTCGTTAATGACCATTAGGTGGTCGCCGGTTTTTTCATCTTGGTAAAGATTAAAAATGCCGGCAAATTCGGTTTGACCTTTAATCATTTCACTTAATGTTTGTGGCTTTTTTTCTTCTTTTTTTTCTGCAGCAACAGCATAGCTGCTGCCAAGCGCTATACTAAGCGCCAAAGTAAGTGTGGTTAATTTCATAGTTTGTCTTTTGTAGTTGTTAATGTAATTTTACTGTACGTAATATCATGCTGTTTCGCACAGTATCGTTACTAAATACTAACAAAAAGTGATTAGCTTTATGATTTATAATGGTAAAAATTTGTAACAAACCATTTTACTACACTTAACGAGCTTTAATTTAAGCATTTAATAGAAGCTGAAGAAGCATAAAAAATGCTTTTTTTTGTAACAGTTGCTTACAAATGTCACGTTAATGTTTCAACAAGCTTTGGTATTATGATGCTAATAGAAATTTGGGAGTAATAAATAAATGCAAGGTAATGTACTTAGATGGGTTTTTCCATTCGTAGCACTGGCATTAGGTGTGGTTGGTTTTGCTGCAATTAATGCGATTGCAAAAGAGTCAGATAAAAAAGAAGTCATAGACACTCGTCCAACTGTACAGGTTGAAGCTGTTGCTGCTAACGATCATCAAGTCATCATTAATAGCTATGGTGAAGTGCAGCCACTAGAAAATACCCAACTTTCAGCGCAAGTGTCAGGTGAAGTCGTCAGCTGGCATCCAAGCTTTGTGGCGGGTGGTGTTGTGGGTCGCGGCGAAACCTTATTTACTATTGAAAAAGATAACTACGAGGCTGCGGTATTGCAAGCTGAAGCTGAACTTGCCCGCGCTCAAGCTACGCTTATAGAAGAGCAGGCTCAGGCTCAAGTAGCTGAAGATGAAGCAAAACGTTTTCCTAATAAAGCACGCACTGACTTATTTTTACGCAAACCACAAGTATTGAGTGCACAGGCTTCGGTTAAGTCAGCACAAGCTGCATTAAAACGAGCGCAGCGTGACTTAGACAATTGTGAAGTGAGCGCGCCTTATGATGCATTAGTGGTGAGTCGCAACGTAGGTGTAGGTCAGTTTGTCAGCATGGGCGCTCAAGTGGCTGAGCTTAATAATATTGAAACAGGTGAAGTGATTATTCCTATTGCTGGTTTTGACAGTGTGTTTTTACCTGATCGCGTTAAAGGGATAACCGCAACGGTTATTAAAACAGGGTTAAATGGGTTTACTCGCCAAGCCGTGATAGACCGCGATTTAGGGATTGTAGATAACGCCACCCGTATGAGCAGCCTAGTGGTTAGAATTGAAGACCCTTATGGGCTTACTAATCAGCAGCCTGCAATTAAGTTTGGTACTTATGTACAGGTAAACTTTGCCGGTACTATGCTCAATAATATTTATCGCTTACCGCAAGAGCTCGTAAATAATCAAACCGTGTGGATAGTTAATGATGAGCAGCAATTAGAGCCGCGAAAGGTAAAAGTAATTCGTGAAGAAGGTGAATATTTTTATATTAGCGATGGCTTACAAGCCAACGACAAGCTTGTTACTACCTTGCCAGAATATCCACAAAAAGGGATGGCAGTAAAAATAGCCGGTTTAACAGAGACTAAAAGTACAGATGCAGCAGAAAACGCATCTACTGAAAAGCTTTAAGGTAGGGTGAGTTATGAATAACACAGAGCAACCCAATACCAGTAAACAAACAGGGTTAATTGCTTATTTTGCTAACAACTCTGTTGCTGCCAATTTGATGATGTTTTTTATCATTGTAATGGGGCTTATAAGCTATTTTACTATTCAGCGACAAATGTTCCCGAATATAGAAGTTAACTATATTACTGTAAATGCAAATTACCCAGGGGCGTCGCCTCAAGAAATTGAAGAAAGTATCTTAATAAAAATAGAAGAGTCGTTAAAAGATATTACCGAAATTAAAAAAGGGGTGTATCGCGCATTTCGTAATGGCGGTTCTGCCAGCCTTGAAATTAACACCGACGCAGAACTTACCGACGTACTCGATAAAGTAAAACTGCGAGTTGATGGTATTGCGACTTTTCCTGCGGGAATGGAACCGGTCACCATTAGCCAAATAGAGTTTCGCCAAGATGTAATTGGTATGACATTAGTTGCCGATTTACCGTTAAATGAGCTCAAGCCAATAGCGAACCAGGTTGAAGACGAACTATTACAGCTATCGAATGTATCTTTAGTGGTAAACGATGTGCCATTGGATGAAATTGCCATAGAAATAGAGCCAGACACACTTCGCCAATATAATTTAACTTTATCGGATGTAGCAAATGCGGTACGTCGCTATTCGGCTAATTTTTCAGCCGGACAATTAAAAACGGATGCTGGCGTTATTTCAGTTCGAGTAGAAAATCAGTTTTATTCTGGTGAAGAGTTTAGGCAAATTCCGGTAAAAATTGGCGCCAATGGTGCCAAGGTGTTGCTACAAGATATTGCGATTATTAAAGATCAGTTTGTTGAAGGTGAGCGCTACTTTAAATTTAACGGCGAAAATGCGGTTTATTTATCGGTTAAAGCCACCGAAGAGCAAAATATTATTCCGGTGGCCGATTCTGTTAAAGCCTACATGGACCAAAAAAATAAAGAGCTGCCATTGGGTGTGCGTTTAGAGCCATTAATGGACATGACATACTACCTTAATGCACGCTTAGATATGATGAAAGCTAACTTGTTTCAAGGGGCTATTTTAGTTGCCATTATGCTTTCATTGTTTTTACGTTTTAAGCTGGCACTGTGGGTAATGATTGGTTTACCGGTATGTTTTTTAGGGGCGATGATGTTGATGCCATTATTTGGCATCACGATTAATATTGTGTCTTTGTTTGCCTTTATTATGGTATTGGGGATTGTGGTGGACGACGCCATAGTCATAGGTGAAAGCGCCTACACCGAAATAGAGAAAAAAGGCGGCGGTGTTGTCAATGTAGTGAATGGCGCAAAACGAGTTGCCACCCCGGCGACCTTCGGAGTACTCACAACCATTGCGGTATTTGCGCCATTTACACTTTCAAGTGGACCTGAAAGTGCCTTCTTTTATGGTATTTCAGTGGTAGTTATTTTATGTTTAATATTTAGCTTAATAGAATCTAAGCTAATACTACCAGCGCATATTGCGCATACTCACTTTTCACCTATAAACCCTAATGGCTGGCGGGCACGTTTTAATAAGCGCTTTTTTGGCTTTGTAAATGGGCCTTATAGGCAGTTTATTATTAATTGTATCAAATGGCGCTGGACGGTGTTATTTAGCTTTATTGCGCTGTTAATTTTTACTTTTGCGTTAATCTCGTCTAATCAGGTAAGAATGATCCCGTCACCTAAAGTGCCGCATGACTTCCCGCAAATTAATGTTGAAATGAATGATAATGTATCAGACATCCAAACCATTAACGCGATACGCCAAATAGAAGCTATGGTACTTGAGGTTGATAAACAAACAGCGCGTGAAGATGGCCATAAAATGGTGCGTGATGTATTGGTATTTAACCAAGGTCGAACCGAAGCGCAAATTTTAGCGCCATTGGTTGACGAAGATTTACGTCCATATAATGCCTTTGAGCTGTCGCGCCGCTGGCGTGAAGCGATGCCTAATATCGCGGGGGTTAAGTCGTTAACTATACAAGATGATGTTGGCGGTGGAGGTGGCGGCGGTAACGGTGAATTTGGTTACCTATTGTTTGGCTCTGATATAGATACCCTCAATGAAGCCGGGCGTCGCTTTATTCAACTATTGCAGCAGCAAGAAGGCTTATTTGATATCAGTTCAACGATTGATCCTGCTAGCAAAGAAGTACAAATGAGCTTAAAGCCAGTTGCCTATGACCTAGGATTAGACTTGGCATCAATTGCTAACCAGGTGGGGGCAAGCTTTTACGGTGGCGAAGCACAGCGCGTTATTCGCCGCGGTGAAGAAGTGCGAGTGATGGTGCGTTATCCTAAGCTTACCCGTGAAGCGTTCTCGTCACTTAAACATGCAGTTGTTACTACGCCACAAGGGCGAGAAGTGTTGTTGGGCGATGTGGTTGAACTAACAGAAACACCGGGTATCAGTTATATTCGTCGTGAAGGTGGTTATCGTACCGTGTATGTTTACGGCAATATAGATGAAGAAGTAATTGAGCCGGGTGAAGTGGTTAAGCAAGTAAAAGAAAACCTATTGCCACAACTACAAGATGAATACCCCAGTGTTAAGTCAGAACTAGGTGGTGCCATTGAGGAGCAGCAAGCGCAAGCTAATGAGCAATTGCTATTTTTTGCTGGCGGGATGATTTTGGTTTACATTTTGTTGGCTGTGCCACTAAAAAGTTACTCGCAGCCTTTAATTGTAATGTCGGTTATTCCATTTAGTTTAACGGGTGCAATATGGGGACATTTTTGGTTTGGTTTAGATATTAGCTTAATGTCGGGCTTTGGTTTAATTGCTGCTGCAGGGGTTGTTATTAATGACTCATTAGTAATGACTGATTTTATTAATCAGGCGCGTCGCGCGGGTATTAGTATAAAAGATGCCGTTATTGAGGCTGGCTGCGCCCGCTTTAGACCCATACTACTTACCTCAATAACTACCTTTGCTGGCGTATTACCGATTATGTTTGAAACTAGTTTACAAGCTAAATTTGTAATACCGATGGCGGTAGCACTTGGTTTTGCGGTTATGTTTGCAACACTGATCACCCTTATTTTGGTGCCGTGCTTGTACATTATTTTAACTGACATAGGGGCGCTGTTTAAACGCCCATTTACAAGTAAAAAGGTGAGTGTGAGTTAGTATTATATATCACCCTGCCCCGTCCTAAATGTGTAAACACATGTCAGGACAAGGCATCCAGCTGAATAAAAAAGCCAACCGTTAAAGCGGTTGGCTTTTTTGTGTTATTTTTATGAATGTAAACTTAAGTGCTGCTTTTAAATTCTGGTTACATTCTTTTGTTTGATTATTGCAACATTGCGAATTACAATCATTCGGTATTGGTATTACACAATGGTTTTTAACCTAATACTTTAGTTAATGCATATTAGCCTTCGAGCTAGTTTGCCTGTTGTAAGCCATATGATATGGGCGACGTTTGACTCTTTAAGGTGTTGCAGTGTTTATACATTCATCATTAACGTGTGGAGAATGGTTAACTATTGGTTGTCTTGGGCTCGATCAGTATAGCCAGCTATTTGTTGGTGATACGGTTAGTGTGAGCTTTTACGATGAGCATGGTGAATTATCTCAGCTAGCGTTTGAATATGAAATACTCTCCCCAGAGCAGGGTGAACCCCATGCTTGGAGCTTGCTGGTGGTTGAGCATATTAATATGCATATTCCGCTGGTGTGCGCTGGCAGAATGACAGAGCAAGGATTAGTGGTCGCTTATAGGCATAATAAAATATTTGCGCTTGAAAGTAGTGGTATTTGTAGCGCGGTGGTTCATTTTAATCGCGCTGAAAAAAATAAAAAATTAATTGCTGTAAATAGCCTTGGATACGATGCAATTTATCCTCAAAATGGCGATATGTATAGTGCAGGCACCAAAGTACTACAGCCTAAAACGGGGCATATATACCAGTGTAAGGCATGGCCATTTAGCGAGTTTTGCCGTGTAGATGAGCATAACACTATGTTTGAGCCTGGAGTTGGCGAAAGCTGGACTATGGCTTGGCAGCAAATACAGTAAATCAACTTCCCTTAGGTATAACGACAACAATAAAATTCACGTAGTTTTTAGTTATCGAATTTATACCGCTTTAGCCCACTCAACTATGAGTGGGCTTTTTTATTTTTATGATAAACTGGCCGCCATTGTTATTTTTTAAGCGGTTTTTTTGTGTCTTCTTCTGATTATTCTTTAAGCTTATTGCCTAATTTTCCTATTGCTAAAAAGCAACCTCATGCGCTTACTACTCACGCAAAAACACGCAGTGATGATTATTATTGGATGCGTGATGATGAACGACAAAATGCCGAAATACTCGCGCATTTAGCACAAGAAAACGCCTATTGTGATGAGCAATTAGCCGACATTAAGCCATTACAAAATACACTATTTGAAGAGCTTAAAGGGCGTATTGTAAAAGACGACAACACCGTACCGGTCAAAGATGGCCAGTATTGGTATCACTCAGAGGTTCGCGGAGATGATGAATATGCACGCCATTATCGCAGTAGCAGTATGGCAATGGCTAATAAAGCGTTACTACTTGATGTAAATGAACTTGCCAACGGCTATGAGTTTTATGAGCTAGGGGAAGTGGCGCTGAGTCCCAATGAGCAATTAATGGCATATTCTGAAGATACTGACGGCAGACGTATTTACACAGTTCGATTTAAAGATTTAAGCAGCAATAAAATGCTCGACGATGTACTCGAGATTACCGAGGGGCAAGTTGTTTGGGCGAACGACAATAAAACCGTATTTTATGTAAAAAAGGATTTAAAAACCTTATTAGGTTATCAAGTTTTTAGACATGAGCTAGGGACTGAGCAACACCAAGATGTGCTGGTATACGAAGAGCAAGACAGCAGCTTTTTTATGGGCTTAGGTAAAAGTCGTGATGAAAGCTTAATTATTATTGATTTAGCGAGTACAGAAACTAACGACATGTGGATACTGGATGCCAATCAGCCTCAAGGCGAGTTTACTGCTTTAATGCCGCGTGAAGAGGGGCATGAATTTGATATCGATAAGCTTGGTGATACTTTTTATATAGTGACTAACTGGCAGGCTAAAAACTTCCGACTAATGATTGCGACAAGCGATACCATAGCGGATAAAAGCCAGTGGCAAACACATACCCCTCACCGTGAAAATGTATTATTAGAAGGCGTTGAACTATTTAACGACTTTTTAGTGCTTAGCGAGCGCGAACAAGGGCAAGCCCGCTTTGTTGTGGTTAATAAAAACGCTGAGCGAATGAACCTTGAGTTTGATGATCCTTGCTATTACGCTGCTATTGCCATGAACCCAGAACCAAATGTAGCTCATGCGCGCATTTACTATTCAAGCTTAACAACGCCAGGTTCGCTCTATAATGTTGATTTAACCACAGGCGAAAAAACCTTACTTAAACAACAAAAAGTACTCGGTGATTTTAACGCAGGAGACTACCAGTCAGAGCGACTTATGGTCAGCGCTCGAGAGGGGGTAAAAGTGCCGGTGTCGTTGGTATATCGTAAAGATAGCTTTAAAAAAGATGGCTCAAATCCGTTGTTTCAATATGGTTATGGCGCGTATGGTATCACCATAGATCCAAGCTTTTCGAGTACGTCACTTAGCTTACTCGACCGTGGCTTTGTTTATGCAATTGCGCATGTGCGTGGTAGCGAAATGCTAGGGCGTTCATGGTACGAACACGGTAAAAAGCAGCATAAACAAAATAGCTTTAATGACTTTATAGATATAACCAAATCACTTACCGAACAAGGTTATGCAGATAAAAATAAAGTATTTGCATCGGGAGGCAGCGCGGGTGGTTTATTAATGGGAGCCGTAGCAAACCAAGCACCCGAACTCTACTGCGGTATGGGTTGCCATGTGCCATTTTTAGATGTGCTCACCACTATGTTGGATGAAAGCATACCGCTTACAACAAATGAGTATGACGAATGGGGTAATCCAAATGACCCTGATTTTTACGATATTATTAAAGCGTACTCACCGTATGACAATATTAGTGCACAACACTACCCCAATATATTGGTAACAACCGGCTTGCATGACTCGCAAGTACAATATTGGGAGCCAATGAAGTGGGTGGCTAAAATGCGTGAATATAAAACCGATGATAATATTTTAGTGTTTAAAACCGATATGGATGCAGGGCATGGTGGTGCATCTGGGCGCTTCAAAAGCTTAGAAGAAAAAGCACTAGAAATGGCCTTTTTTATCGCATTGTCATAGTAATAGTACAGTGACAAAAAAGCCTCAGTAATGACTGAGGCTTTCTATTTTTAAAATAACTTAATCTAGGTAGGCTTTTAGCATCCACACTAGCTTTTCTTGTTCTTTAATATAATCACTCATTAATGACGCGGTACCTTCATCATCCGCTTCAGCGGCTTGTGCAAGAATATCGCGCTGCATTTTGATTAAGCTGCTGTATCCGGCAAGTAAGTTTTCAACAGCGGTAACGCCATCGCTGATCCCTTTTGCTTCTTTAATTTCACTTACTTCTAAGTAATCTGAAAACGCATGCAGCGGTGCACCATCAAGCGTTAGAATACGTTCTGCGATTTCATCGACTTTTAACAGTAGTAAGTTATAAATTTCTTCAAACTTTAAATGTAATTCAAAAAAGTTTCGGCCTTTAATATTCCAGTGAAATCCGCGGGCATTCATATATTGAATTTGATAGCTGCTTAAAAGCGTATTCAGTGACTTAATAATATCTTCACTTTTTGTACTGTTTAAACCAATTGCATTTACTTGCGACATACCTTGCTCCTTAAATAACCGTTTTTATGAATTTTCACATATTGCTCAGTAAAATAAGTATTGCTCATAATCGTCTATGAATAAAATCGTTTATACATATTGATGCCATAGCTAAAAGCTATCAGCGTATCTGTGATTTTATAAATAAATTAACTAACGCCATTTCATAGATATGGGTTGTGTTTATAAAAATACTACCTTGAGCAGCGAAATTGTTTATTTTGTGAGTACAAAATATGATCTAAAACAAGCTTTTGATAGGCGTAGCAGAGAGTTATTTTATTTATTGATTTAGGTCAAAAAACACGCATAAGTAAAGCGCATAATCAATATAACCCAACTTGATAGAGAGCACTTTATTAAGTTAAGGGGCTACTTGATTAGATGCGGAGAGAAATAATGGAAGCTAAAACACGTAAAGAGAATAAAGCTGAACTCATCGTTATTGGTATTGCTTTGGTCGCGTTTGTTGTTGGATTAGTTGCGCACTTAGCGGGTGCGAGTTTTGCAAACTCTGATACCTTTGGTTATATCGCTGCACCCATGCCGCTGGTGTTAGGTATTATATTTTTGATCAGCTATAAAGTAGCCGCTGCAGCTGAGGACTAAATGTCCTCGTTCAAGCGCTCAAGAATATAATTAACGACTTGGCGAGAGTAAATCATACTGGTATGGCTTAAATGAAACACCTTGTGTTCAGCCATACCTTTAAGTTTGGTTTCATCCAGTAGTACGGTGCCATCAGAGCGGCTACCTTTAACAATGAGTGGCATTAAACCAATCGGTAAGTCGCCGGCAATACTGTATAGCTTGGCTTTAAAAGGCCAATCACCATTTTTAGACAGTAAAAACTCAACGCTATTTTTTAATAATAGCTCGAACCCTTTTTGCTGCATTTTTTCAGCAATATGGCTGCCAGTGTGTGGCGTACCTAAGGTGATCACCTTTTCAACATGATGACTTGGTGCTGAGTTTGCTTCTAAGTAGGCGCGAGCAACTAAGCCTCCCATAGAGTGGCAGACTAAAGCGGATGGTTCACCACCAATAAACTCATCTATTTGCGCAAAAATAGCATCTCGATTAGGGTCACGGGTGTTGTAGGTTAGATTTAAAACCTTAACCCCCGACTCTTCCAGGCGTGAGCACAGCGGGCGCATTACCAAGCCAGACATATACAAGCCATGTAAAACAATCACGTGTTTAACTTTCATACGCCCCCTAATACCAATTTTATTAAAAACATGATCATTCTAGCGTATTAAATAATCCGCTACCTGCGTTAAAAATTATTTATATAGAGCAACTATATGTCATCATTTTCGCCTTGTTATCGACTTATTTCTTTGTCGCTATAATGGATAACTAATTTAATGCAATTGGTATAACCTATTCTAATTACATTAATTGCTGAGGTTTTATCTCAATGTTAGTGGTGTCGGTATTAACCCAAACTTCACCATCTTGAATGGTAATAGCCAATTTAATATTACGATCAACCAACGCAGCTAATAACTGAGTAGCAGCATAATCAAGGCTAAAAATGCTTAAGTTTTTAAACTCGTACAATTTAGGCTGATGCTTTTGCCACCAAATAGCTTGGTTATTCTCGCCATAGGTATATAAAACTACTTTTTTAGCTTTATTACAGGCTTTTTTGAGGCGTTTTTCATCAGGTAGCCCCAGCTCAATCCACAGCTCTATTTCTTCGCTGTAATTAATATGCCAAAGCTCCGGCTCATCATCAGCACATAAACCTTTAGTAAACTCTAATCCATCACAGCTATTAAGTGCAAACGCTAGTAAGCGAATCATCAAGCGCTGCTCAGTTTCTGATGGGTGTTGTGCCAAGGTTAAATTAAAGTCTTGGTATACGTGACGGTCCATATCGCTAAGCGATAGTTGCGCTTTAATAATGGTAGATTTGAGAGCCATAATATCTAATCTGAAAAAATTTGCGCCAGTATAGCGCAATTAAATGAATTGCCAGTTAAAATAGCTACAAATTATATGTTAGGAGTTAAAAATGGCTATCCAGTGGTTCCCTGGGCACATGAATAAAGCCCGAAATGAAATTAAAGAAATAATGCCACAAATGGATGTGATCATTGAAGTGCTTGATGCGCGCATTCCTTACAGTAGCGAAAACCCGATGGTGGCTACCTTACGCGAAGGTAAGCCGGTCATCAAAATTCTAAATAAAGCCGATTTAGCTGATCCTAAAATGACGCAAACGTGGAAAGACTATTTTGAGCAAGAAAATGGCGTAAAAGCTATTGCGTTTGGTAACGATAAAGCCGCTGAAGTGCATCGTATTAATGAGCTGTGTAAAAAGTTAGTGCCGCACAAAGTCGGTGCTGATAAGCAAATTAAAGCCATGATCATGGGGATACCTAACGTAGGTAAATCTACGCTCATTAATGTACTTGCTGGACGTATAGTGGCTAAAACCGGCAATGAGCCTGCAGTGACTAAGGCACAGCAACGTATTAAACTTGATGATGGTATTATGCTTTATGATACGCCTGGGATGCTGTGGCCAAAAGTAGAGAACGAAAATTCAGGTTATCGTTTAGGCGCAACCGGTGCGATACGTGATACCGCATTGGAATACGAAGAAGTGGCAAGTTATACCGCTGAGTATTTATTACATGCCTATCCTGAGCTTTTAAAAGCGCGCTATAAATTAGATGAACTGCCAGAAAGCGATTGGGAATTTGTTGAAATGGCGGGTAAAAAACGCGGCTGTATTCGCGGTGGTAACCAAATTGATACGTATAAAATGTCAGAAATTCTAATTAATGAATTACGAGATGGCATTATTGGTCGTATTACCATGGAAACACCTGCCATGCGTGAAGAAGAAGAAATAATGGTAGCTGGATTGCGCGCGGCAGCAGAAGCGAAAAAGCAAGCTAAAGAAGAAGAGAAAAAACAACGCCGAGCACGTGCACGAAAAAACCGCCGTTAATTTTTAAAGCGTAAGTTAAAGCTTTACGCATTAAATTACAGACATAAAAAAAGCCCGTAAGGGCTTTTTTAGTTTCATATCTACCGTCACCGATATGAGCAATGTAGCAAGTAAATGAGTAGGGCGGAAACAGGTCATAAACAGCAAGGGGCGTTGTGGTTTATAACAGGTTTCCATAGCTGTTAACGTGCGCCACACGTTTGTTTCAGGGTCGAGAAACAAATGAACTTTTCCGTCACAAGAAGTATGCTTCGTCTTGTTGATAGTGATTATCAGTTAGATTTAAAGAACTGTCAACACCTAAATGCAAATAATTCTCATTTTATCTTTTTGTTCATTTATAGCACTAAAGTAAGGGCTGCTTTTTGCTACACATCCGCTTATGCTAAGTTAAGTATTATAAAAATAATAACAAGAACAAAAATATGTTTTCAATTTGGTTTATTAGCCTTATTGCTGTGGTGTATCTAGGGATATTATTTGCAGTTGCGGGCTGGGCGGATAGGCGTAAGGTGTTGCCATTTAAGGGCATGATTTATGGCCTATCATTGGGTGTATATTGCACCTCATGGGCTTTTTATGGCACTACCGCGCAAGCCGCAAGTAATGGTTGGTGGTTAGCGCCAACCTATGCGGGTACTATTATATTATTTATTTTTGGTTGGCAATTATATTGCCGTATCGCACATATTTGTCGACAACAAAAACTCACGTCATTGGCTGATTTTATTGCTACGCGATATGGTCAGTCGTCAAGTCTGTCAGGGCTGATCTCACTTATTTCAGTGATAGCAATTGTACCGTATATTTCTTTACAGCTAAGTGCGACCGCACAAAGTATTAATTTACTCACCGACCGAGCCCCCACTCAAAGTAACCAAGTGTGGGCTGATAGTACGTTTTACATCACTTTATTGCTGGCTTTATTTGCGATTTTATTTGGTGCCAGAAGGCTTAAACCCAGCGAGCATAATCCTGGGCTAATCGCCAGTATTGCCTTTGAATCAATAGTAAAGTTACTGGCCTTTATTGGGGTTGGTTTATATGTCTGTTTTGCTTTATTTGATAGCCCAGTAGCACTTTACGAGCAAGCAGTAGCGCTAAATATACCCAATCAAGTTGCGGCAACTCAAAGCCCTGCATATGTATATGTTGCCCATACTTTTTTAGGGGTACTGGCAACGCTATGCTTGCCGCGCCAGTTCCATATGAGCTTTATTGAAAATAACAATAATAATGAGCTGGTTACCGCTCGTTGGTTATTTCCGCTTTATTTATTAGCCATTAACATATTTATATTACCCATTGCTTATGCGGGGTTGGTTTACTTTAACGACAATAGTGTAGGTCAAGATACCTTTGTATTAGCGTTGCCAATGGCGGCAGATAATGGCGGGGTTACCTTGCTTGCCTTTTTAGGTGGCTTTTCGGCGGCTACCAGTATGGTGATTGTTTCGTCAATTGTATTGTCAGTGATGATCACTAATGATTTTATTAATCAGTTTATTTTGCGTCGCTCACAGTTAACGTCTAGTAGTCGAGGACTAGATAAAAACCACTTGCTGCATGCGCGTAAAATAGTGATTGTGCTGATATTATTACTAAGCTATTTCACTCATAGAGTGCTTGCAGAAACCACCACGCTAGCCAGTGTTGGGTTAATGTCGTTTACCTTGGTGGCACAATTTGCCCCTGCGATGATTATTGGTTTGTGGTGGCGACACGCATCATGTCGCGGTGCTCAGCTTGGGATTTTAAGCGGCTTTGTTATTTGGGGGTACACTTTGTTACTGCCGAACTTGGCCAGTGGCTTAGGTAGCCAAAGCAGTTGGTTAGTTGAAGGGCCGTGGCACATTACGTGGTTAGCTCCCACCGATTTGTTTTCATTGGGTTTAGAAAGTATTAGCCAATCATTACTATTGTCTTTAGGAGTCAATACGTTAGTGTATTTGCTTGTGCCACTATTTAGCCAAGCCACCTTGGCTGAGCGGCTACAAAGTAATAAGTTTATATCTCAATTAAACGACTCGCGATTAAACACCACATTGCAGCCACTCAATTATGAAGACCTAGGGGCATTATTACAGCGTTTTGCAGAAAAAGACGCGAGCCAGTCTTTAGTGCAGCAGTATTTCCCGCATGACAAAAGCCTATGGAAACGTGTCGCTAATGCTGATCTTGAGCTATTAGTTGAGCGTGAAATGTCGGCGGTTATTGGTGGTGCATCAGCACGGTTAATTTTAGATGTAGCGAAAAGTGAGCAGCGTCAGCCTCTAGAGCAAGTTGCCGAGTTTGTTGATGAAGCTAGCCAAGTGCTCAAATTTAACCGCGACTTACTACAATCTACAATCGAAAATATTCAGCAAGGTATTAGCGTTGTTGATAGTGAACTGCGTTTAGTGGCTTGGAATCAGGGCTACAAGCACATGTTTAATTACCCTGATAGTGCTTTATATATAGGTCGACCCGTTGCCGATATTATTCGCTTTAACGCTGAACGTGGCTTATTTCGTGGTGAAAATATTAATACTGAGGTTGATAAGCGTTTAGCTTATTTAAAGCAAGGCAGTGCTTATAAATATCAGCGTGCTCATAACGATGGGCGGGTTTTTGAAATGCAAGGTAACCCCTTGCCTGGTGGCGGGTTTGTAACAACTTACACAGATATTAGTGAGTTTGTTAAACAACAAAAAGCACTCACCGAAGCGAATGTTAGCCTTGAAGAAAAAGTGGCAACACGCACTGCTGCACTAACCCAAGCAAACCATGCGCTTTCTAAGGCAAAGCAGCAAGCTGAGCAAGCCACAGTAAGTAAAACACGTTTTTTTGCTGCGGCGAGTCATGATTTATTACAACCGTTTAATGCAGCAAGTTTGTTTTGCTCACTAATGAACGAAAAAGCCCAAGATACAGAGCTTAAAGAGCTAGCCATGAATATTAAAAATTCATTAGGCAGTGCAGAAGAGTTACTTTCAAGTATTTTGGAGCTAACCAAACTCGACTCAGGCTCGTTTAAAGTGCAGCTAACGGAGTTTAATGTGAGTAGTTTAATAGAGCCATTGCGTAATGATTACTTAGCGCTTGCTCAAGAAAAAGGTCTCAGCTTTGTTGTTGAATCGTGTGAAGCGCGAATTCACACTGACAAAGCCTTGCTTAAACGTGTACTACGAAATTTATTAAGTAATGCGATTCGCTACACCGAGTACGGTGAAGTGCGCTTAAAAGTGCTGCTTGAAGATCAACAACAGCTATCGTTTATTATTGAAGATACGGGCATTGGTATTGCCACCAAGGATCAACACAGTATTTATCAGGAATTTAAGCAATTAGGTGAGAAACCCAATGCTGAAGGGCTTGGTTTAGGGTTGTCGATCACCAAACGAATTTGTGACCTACTCGAGATCCCGTTAGTAATGGGGTCGCAACTAAATAAAGGCACGCAATTTACATTGACCATGCCATGTACTCCTAGTTTAAAAACTCACCCCGAGCCAAACCGAACTGCTAATCTTGAAACAGAGCTGGGCCTGTTAACTATTTGGCTTGTAGATAACGATCGCAATGTACTTGAAGCACTTAAACAATTGCTTGAAAACTGGGGCTGTGAAATTGCTACCGCCACTAACTTGATAGAGCTTGAGCAACTAAAAGCAGCGCATGAGCTGCCACAATTACTGATTGTTGATTATCAGTTGGATGATGGTGTAACGGGACTGGAGGTTATTGAACAAGCAGGACTAATGACATTGCCCGCCATTGTTAATACTGCAAACCATGATGAGCAAATTCGTGAACGTGTACTTGATGCTGGCTATCCGCTTTTATATAAACCGCTTAAAGCGCCTGCGTTAAAGCGAATGATAAAGCGGCTTACTTAATTCAAAGCTGATTAAAAACTTTTTTAACTGGTTTCTAATTTACCCACTTGTGATAACTGGTTAAATAAAATGCCTGCTTGGGTGCGGTTATACACATTGAGTTTACGCAAAATGGCTGATACATGTTGTTTTATGGTGGTTTCTTGAATCGACATTTCAAATGCAATTTGTTTATTCAAAAGCCCGTCGGCTATCATCGCGAGTACACGGTATTGCTGTGGTGTGAGTTTTTCAAGGTTGCGGGCAAAGCTACTTTGCTCGTCGTTAACGATTACATCAGTTAAATCAACATCTGGTGGCAACCAAGAGTCGCCATTAAGTACATGTTCAATGGCTTCACTGATCACATCAAGGGATGATGACTTTGGAATATACCCAGCAGCACCTAAGCTCATGGCTTGCTTTATAATCGTGGGGGTTTCATTAGCCGATACCATAATAATTAATATATCAGGGTATTGATTTCTTAGTTGCGAGAGCGCTTGTAAACCATTGGCGCCTGGGATGGTTAAATCTAAAAATATCAGCTCTATCTCAGGGTGCGATTTTAATAAGCTAAATAACCCGTCGATATCACTGGTTTCTTTTATATATTGTTCTGGTACAGAAGTCGCTGCCGCTTGACGTAGCGCACTTCTGAATAAAGGATGGTCATCAGCAATTATGGTATTCACAGCACAAGCCATTTCAAATAGTCTCCAATGCATTAAGTTATATGTGATTTTGTGATGTGAAACAAGGTTTGTCTGTGGGGATAAACAGACAAACCCTAGGGTCTGTTCACCTTTCAAGGTTGAATTTGCAGCAGTCTGTTTGATATTTAGGCAAGGTAGAGCCTATGTCATGTGGTTACTCCACATAAATAGGCGATAACGCAGCATCAATGCCAAACAGGCGCTGCCCGAAGGGTTCTTCCGAGGGGCGATTTACTCTTTGTTGCTCGGTTTTTACTTAGCCCACTAGGTTACAAACCTCGCGCCGCGATTAAAACAGCCCCTAGTTTGAACAAATTTCAATTCGCAAAGGTCAACAGGCCCTAGTGATATTAAATTTTAAAAACGATAGCCCACAGTGAGTGATATTGTGCGAGGGTCGCCGTAATAACCAATTAAGGTATTATCGCCACCAAGGCCTGGCGTATATTTGCTGATGTTAGTTGGATCTGAAGGATCAGGAGCTACGAACTGGTAACCGCCAATCATGTATTCTTCATCGGTTAGGTTTTTACCATAAATACCTGCGGTCCAATGGCCATCAGTGCTGTACCACGTTACGCCCATATTGAGAATACCGTAGGCATCTTGAGTCAGTAAGCTGTCTTCTTCGAACAGTGCGTAATCACCACGGTGATAGTAATTACCGTTCATAACGAAGTCGCCCATTTCTGTGTATAAACGATAAGTAGCGCCCAAGTTGAAAGTTAGATCTGGGGTGTTTGAAACACTAAAACGGTCTGATTTATCAAATATTTCACCGGTATCTGGATTGGTATCAATCACGTTTTCAAAACTACTGTCGATGTAACCAATTGACGCGTCAAAGGTTAGGGCATCGCTTGCAACATAGCTAAGTTCTAATTCAACGCCATCAGACTTAGATTCGCCAATATTGCCTAAACGCTGGTTTAAATCGGCAGCACTGTCACCGGGTAATACCGAAATATACTGGCGGTCTTTATGATCAAGTGTGAATACGGTTAAGTTTGCGCGTAAATTATCATTCCATTCGCTTTTCATACCTAACTCGAATGAGTCAACAATTTCAGGATTTGCAGCTTTTTCTGGACCACTTGCGCGCGGGTTAAATGTGCCCGATTTAAAGCCTTGTGAGTAACTAGCAAAAAACATAATGTCGTTATTGTATTGGTATTCCACACCCGCACGAGGCGTAAAACGTGACCAGTCTTCACTGTCATCAAGTACAGTAGGCACTAATTGTCCCTCAGGGCGAACATAGCCCGGAACCCAGCCTGATTCAGGGTAAACAATGTCAAAAATAAGACCATTATTTACAATCGCTTCTTTGCTGTCTTTGGTATAGCGCGCGCCAAGGGTCATTGACCATTTATCATCAAAGTCGTAGCTTCCTTGTATGTATGCTGCTTTACTAGTTGAGTTACTACAGCCACTCACTTCACGGGTAAGGCCTGGCGCCCCTAAGCTTTGACCAAGCACACCCAGTACAGCTTCAAACTGCCCACATGACTCACCATCATAATAATAAAGCCCTGATACCAGCTTATAGTTATCACCGCTATGATTTAATTGTAACTCGTGAGTGGTTTGTTCATCGTCATAAATGGCTGGAACATCAAAAATAGGCAAAGAGGTATTATCAAAGTCGATATTGGTTGGTGAATAGCTTTCTCTTGTTGCTGCAACGTATTTAATACTGGTGTTTGCACTCATATCCCAGCGAGCAGTTAAGCTCATACCTTCAAGCTCTACTTTGTTCCATGTAGGTAAACTAGTATAAGAGTCATACACGCTATCTGGCACAGGTGCATTCGTTAATATGCTTGGAAGTAAGCGATACCCGCCTTTGGCGTTAGAGTCATCATCGGTTTTATCCCACGCGAAGCGAAAGAATAAGTCATCGGTTGGGGTGTACTCTAGCGTAACCCGTGCAGCGGTAACATCTTTGTTGTAGTTTTCGCGGTCTTGATTATCAAGCGCTGACGTTAAAAATTCACCATAGCCATCTCTATTGAGTGTGGCAAAACCAAAACCCACATAGAGTTTTTCATCAATAAGCGGCAGTTGACCAGTGACTTTTAAATCTTTTTGACTGTAGCTGCCTACGGTGCCTTGAATATTTAGCGTTGCATCACCGCTCATTTCTTTGGTGACATATTTTACTGCACCACCAATGGTGTTTTTGCCATACAGCGTACCTTGCGGGCCGCGTAACACTTCAATTTGTTGTACATCTAATAAGTCGAGTACGGCACCTTGCGGGCGGGCGATATATACGTCATCAATGTAAATACCTACACCGGGTTCATAACCCCAAAGCGGGTCTTGTTGACCTACACCGCGAATAAACGCAGTGATGGTAGAGTTAGTACCTCGGCTTGATTGTAGCGTGGTGTTGGGCGAAAACTGCTGTACCTCGGTCATCACGCTAATGCCGTTTTCTGCTAATTCTTGTGCACCGATTGAAGTCACGGCAACCGGAACTTCTTGTAAGTTTTCAACGGTTTTACGAGCGGTTACCTCAATGCGTTCTAATTCACCTTTTTTTGCGACTACGGCTTGTTCAGCACTGATGCTGTTGGCGCTAAATAAGGCGAGCGAAACGGCTAATGTGACCGGTGTAATACTTTGTTTGAGCTTTATCATGGTGTGTTCCTGTTGTTATTAGTTAATTATGTTTTTGCTCATGTCACCTGTATTCACTGTAGAAGATAGTGTTAAAAAATGAATTAGTACCATAGTGCTATATATTTTTAACACCTTGACTTATATTGGTTTTAAGCCAAATTTAAAGCGTGTAGTACCTTAGTGTTATGTCTTTATTTAATATTAACCGTAACACTTAAAGGTACTTACTGCGATGTCACCTCATCTGGGTAATAACAATAATTATAGGAATGTCTATGCTGAGCATGATAGGGCTGTTAGGCGGTTTAATACTGCTGATAATTTTAACTTTGCGTGGGGTCAATTTATTTATTGCCGCGCCAATCTGTGCGCTGTTGGTCGCGTTAACTAGCGGGATGGCTATATTCCCAGTGACTGCTGACAGTAACTTTATTAACGCGTATATGGATGGCTTTGCTGGGTTTTTAAGTGCATGGTTTTTTATGTTTTTACTGGGCTCGTTGTTCGGTAAATTTATGGAAGATACAGGCGCAGCAGACAGCGTAGCCAGTTACATTGTTGGCAAACTAGGCATGAAACATGCGGTACTGGCTGTGGTGATTGCTTGTGCCGTGCTGACTTATGGCGGAGTCAGTGTATTTATTGTGGCGTTTTCGGTTTACCCGATGGCGCTCAGTTTATTTAAAGACGCCGATTTGCCGCGGCGCTTTATACCCGCAACATTAGCGTTTGGCTCAGTGACATTCACTATGACCTCTGCGGGTTCGCCTGAAATTCAAAATTGGATCCCGGTAAAGCATTTAGGTACCTCACCTTATGCTGCATGGGAGGTAAGCTTAGTGGTGGCCATTTTTATGGCGACAGTCGGCTACTTTTGGCTAAATAAAATGATTAAAAAGGCGGTTGCCAAAGGTGAACGCTTTGATGCCAGAGACGATGATCCGGTTATTTTAGAGCGTGAACGCCCCCACCCAATCACCGGCGTAATTCCTTTGCTGGTGGTGCTGCTCTTATCATTTATGTTGCATGATGTTTTACAGCAAACCGCGCTAATTGTGGCGTTGCTTGGCGGTGTTTTAAGTATTGTGGTCATTAATTATAAGTATTTTCATAACATGGCAAATGCTATCAATATGGGTACGACCGGTGCCTTAGTGGCAATAGGTAACACTGCTGCTGTAGTCGGGTTTGGCGCAGTAGCTAAAGTATCACCGGCGTTTATTGCTGCTGTTGACGCTATGACTCATATGCCAGGTAATGAGCTGGTGGGGGCTGCTGTTGCCGTGAGCGTCATTGCTGGATTAACGGGGTCTGCATCCGGCGGGCAAGCGATTGCATTACCTCTTGTGGCTCCTGGATATTTGGACATGGGGGTTAATCCAGAGCAATTACATCGAGTGGTTGCTATTAGTTCTGGTGCATTAGATAGCCTGCCACATAATGGCTATGTAGTTACAACCATACGTGCCATTTGTAAAGAAACACATCAACGCGCTTATTGGCCATTAGCTGCACTGACCGTGATTATTCCATTGGTTGGGGTCGCACTTGCACTAAGCTTATTTATCACTTTTTAAGGAATCGCAATGAAAACAATATTAATAATAGGATTGCTGGTTTTATTTAGTAGTACAGTATTTGGTGCTGATAAAGCAGAGCCGTTACTAGTAGAAAAGCAACATTTCACCACAGAAAACTTTACCACCGTCTCGGGTACAACGTTGCAGCAGGTTGATATTGGTTGGGAAAGCTATGGTGAGCTTAATAAGGCCAAAGATAATGTAATTCTGATCACTCATTACTTTTCAGGAACCTCTCATGCAGCAGGTAAATATGCAGCTGATGACGCGGTAGCAGGCTATTGGGATGCATTAATTGGCCCAGGAAAAGCCATAGATACTAACAAGTATTTTGTGATCAGTTCAGACACCTTAGTAAACGCAAATTGGCATGATCCAAACGTAATTACTACGGGTCCAGCATCAATTAACCCAGCAACAGGTAAGCCATACGGTTTGGATTTTCCAGTAGTCACGATTACCGATTTTGTTAACGTACAAAAGCGCCTAATAGAGAGCTTAGGTATTACTAAATTACATGCCGTGATGGGCGCATCTATGGGGTCTTTTCAGGCGCTAGAGTGGGCGACGCGCTATCCAGAGCAGGTTGAACGCCTCATTCATGTTATTGGTGCCGCGACTATGGATGCATGGACTGTGGCTGCGTTAGAAAAATGGGCACTACCCATTCGTTTAGATAAAAATTGGCAGCAAGGTAATTACTACGGCAAGGAGCGCCCATTAGATGGACTCGCTGCTACCATGCTTAATATTACCCAAGATGCTATGCACCCTATTATTTACAACGCCAGTTTTGCTGATTTTAATGTGCATGATGATGGTGCACTTAAAGATATTCGCACTTTGCCTAAGCTTAGCCAAATACTTGCACAGCGTGCTATGGCGCGTGCTAAAACTCAAGATGCAAACCATGTGCTGTATTTGGTACGGGCATCGCAACTATTTACTGCCGGTATGGAGCAAGACCTAAGCACAGCATTAAAAAAAGTGACAGCGAAGACATTGTTACTTCCCGCAACTAACGACCTGCTGTTACGCCCTGAAAATATGCGTACTGTATATGAGTCAATGAAGACGCTAGGAAAAGACGTTCAGTTTTCTGAAATTGAAGGCGGTTGGGGACATTTGGATGGCATTTTTTCAATCTTGCCTAAAGCACAGTTGATCAGTGAGTTTTTAGAGGAATAGCAATATGAGTCAAAACGTATTAATCACCGGTGCGGCAAGTGGAATAGGATTTTATATTGCCGAGCAGTTAGCGCGAGCAGGGCATACTATTATTGTTACAGACCTTAATGAGCAACAGGCTCAACAAGCAGCGCAAAAAATAGTTAATCAGGGCGGTAACGCTCATGGTTACGCACTTAATGTGGCTGATAGCCAAGCGATTGAAGACTTTTTTAGCACCTTTACGCAACCTGTTGATGTATTAATTAATAATGCAGGGATACAACATGTAGCTAAATTAGAAGACTTTCCTGCAGATAAGTGGCTGCTTTTACAGCAAGTGATGTTGGTAGGCCCCGCAATGATGAGTAAAGCGGTATTGCCGCGTATGCGTGAGCAAAACTTTGGTCGAATCATTAATATTGGTTCTATTCACGCTATGGTGGCTTCTAAATATAAGTCTGCTTATATTGCAGCAAAGCATGGCTTAATTGGCTTCACAAAAACCATGGCGCTTGAAACAGGGGATGCCAATATCACTATAAATACCGTTTGCCCCGCTTATGTGAGAACGCCTTTGGTTGAACAGCAAATTGCGTCGCAGGCAAAAGAGCATGGCATTTCAGAGCAGCAAGTAATCGACACGATTATGTTAGCACCCATGCCAAAAAAGGCGTTTATAGGGCTTGATGAAATACACCATACCGTGACATTTTTAATGGCAGATGCCGCACGAAATATTACCGCTCAAGCGATCGCCATTGATGGCGGCTGGACAGCACAATAGGGGTTATTATGGCAGGTTTTGATAAAGTAGTAACAAGCTACAGTGAAGCAATGGCAGGGCTTGAAGACGGGATGACTATTATTGCTGGTGGTTTTGGTTTATGTGGTATTCCTGAGGGATTAATTGCACAGATTAAGCGCCAAGGCACCCGAGACTTAACCTTAGTGTCGAACAACTGTGGTGTTGATGGCTTTGGATTAGGGTTGTTACTTGAAGACAAGCAAATTAGTAAAATGATTGCCTCGTATGTGGGCGAAAATGGGTTATTTGAGCAGCAGTTACTGAATGGTGAGTTAGATGTTGAATTGACGCCACAAGGAACATTAGCTGAAAAAATGCGTGCTGGTGGTGCGGGCATTCCTGCCTTTTATACGGCAACAGGTGTAGGTACGCCGGTTGCCGAAGGCAAAGAAACACGTAATATTAACGGCCGTGATTATTTACTTGAGCCGAGTATTACCGGTGATTTTGCTATTGTGAAAGCGTGGAAAGCGGATCGTTATGGAAATTGTATTTATCGTCATACAGCGATGAACTTTAATCCAATGGCCGCAACCGCAGGTAAAATAACCGTGCTCGAAGTTGAAGAAATTGTTGAGCCAGGTGAGCTTGAACCAAGCCAAATTCATACGCCCGGTATTTATATTGACCGTGTTATTAAAGGTGAATTTGAAAAGCGGATTGAAAAAATCACAACGCAACCGGCAAAGCTTTAAGGAGCACATAGTTATGGCATTAACACGTGAACAAATCGCTAAACGTGTCGCGATGGAACTCGAAGATGGGTATTACGTTAATTTAGGGATTGGTATTCCAACGCTGGTGGCAAACTATGTGCCTAAAGGCATTGAAGTTATGCTGCAATCGGAAAATGGCTTATTGGGCATGGGCCCATATCCACACGCTGACTCAGTGGATGCGGATATGATCAACGCGGGGAAAGAAACGGTAACTGCAGCTACGGGTGCCGCTATTTTTAATTCTGCAGAAAGCTTTGCCATGATCCGCGGTGGGCATGTTGATTTAACTGTTTTAGGTGCTTTTGAAGTGGATCAAAATGGCAACATCGCTAGTTGGATGATCCCCAATAAGCTGGTTAAAGGTATGGGCGGAGCGATGGATTTAGTGGCTGGTGCAAAAAATATTATTTGCACTATGACCCATGCAAACAAGCATGGTGAGTCAAAATTATTAAGTGAATGCAGCCTGCCACTAACCGGTGTTGCCTGTATCAATAAAGTAATTACGGATCTGGCTTTGTTAGAAATTAAAGACGGTGCTTTTCATTTGTTAGAATGCGCACCAGGGGTGAGTGTTGATGAAATCAAAGCCAAAACTGCGGGTAATTTAGTAATTAGCGATAAGGTCAAAACCATGAGTTTTGAGTAATATTACTAACGATTTACATGGAGCAAAATAATTGTGTTTGCTTCATGTCATCATCCGATTGTGCTTTTAATACCTAACAATAAGGCTTATAAAGACTTAAGCAGTTTAAAACAGGTCTCATTCATACCTCAAAATATCTTTAAAGCAAGTTTTTTATAAATTGATTGCATTTTAAGCGACTTCTATGGTGATGTTCGCTTTAAGTGATGTTATACTCCCGCCGAATAATTTATCGACTTTATTAAGAGTAAAATTAATGGCAGATTTATCGAAGTACAGAAACATTGGTATTTTCGCGCACGTTGATGCGGGTAAAACCACAACTACTGAGCGTATCCTAAAGCTTACAGGTACTATCCACAAAACAGGTGAGGTTCATGATGGTGAATCGACTACCGATTTCATGGATCAAGAAGCTGAGCGCGGTATTACTATCCAGTCTGCGGCAGTAAGCTGTTTCTGGAAAGATCACCGTTTTAACGTTATCGATACTCCTGGACACGTTGACTTCACCGTTGAAGTTTACCGTTCACTTAAAGTATTAGATGGCGGTGTTGGTGTATTCTGTGGTTCTGGTGGTGTTGAGCCACAATCAGAAACTAACTGGCGCTATGCGAACGAATCAGGCGTTGCACGTATTATTTTCGTAAATAAATTAGACCGTATGGGTGCTGATTTTTTCCGTGTAACAGCGCAAGTACAAAAGGTACTTGGTGCTACTCCACTTATCATGACTTTACCAATTGGTATTGAAGATGAGTTCTGTGGTGTTGTTGATGTTTTAACTAAAAAAGCATACATCTGGGATGAAACAGGTCTTCCAGAAAACTACACTATTGAAGATGTTCCTGCAGACATGGTAGAGAAAACTGATGAATACCATGAAATGCTTATCGAAACTGCTGTAGAGCAAGACGATGACCTAATGGAAGCTTACATGGAAGGTGAAATCCCTTCTTTAGAAGATATCAAGCGTTGTATCCGTAAAGGTACTCGTGACCTTGCGTTCTTCCCTACATTCTGTGGTTCTGCATTCAAAAACAAAGGTATGCAACTTGTACTTGACGCAGTTGTAGATTACTTACCGGCACCTACAGAAGTTGATCCTCAACCTCTTATGGATGAAGAAGGTAACGAGAACGGCGAGCATGCAATCGTATCTGCTGACGAACCTTTCAAAGCGTTAGCATTTAAGATCATGGATGACCGTTTCGGTGCATTAACATTCGTACGTATCTACTCTGGTGTGCTTAACAAGGGTGACACTATCCTTAATGCATTTACTGGTAAAACTGAGCGTGTTGGCCGTATGGTTGAGATGCAAGCAGATGAGCGTAAAGAGCTTACTTCAGCGCAAGCGGGCGATATCATCGCTATCGTTGGTATGAAGAACGTGCAAACTGGTCACACTCTTTGTGATCCTAAGCACCCAGTAACACTTGAGCCAATGGTATTCCCAACTCCAGTAATCTCGATTGCTGTACAGCCTAAAGATAAAGGCGGTAATGAGAAAATGGGTGTTGCTATCGGTAAAATGGTTGCAGAAGATCCATCTTTCCAAGTTGAAACTGATGAAGATTCAGGTGAAACTATCCTTAAAGGGATGGGTGAGCTTCACTTAGATATCAAAGTAGATATCCTTAAGCGTACTTACGGTGTAGACCTTATCGTTGGTCAACCACAGGTTGCTTACCGTGAAACTATCACTCGTGAAATCGAAGATAGCTACACGCATAAGAAACAATCTGGTGGTTCTGGTCAATTCGGTAAAATCGATTACCGCATCAAGCCAGGCGAAGTTGCTTCAGGCTTCACGTTTAAATCATCAGTTGTTGGTGGTAACGTACCTAAAGAATTCTGGCCTGCAGTTGAGAAAGGCTTTAAGTCAATGATGAACGAAGGTGTTCTAGCTGGCTTCCCAGTACTTGACGTTGAAGTTGAACTTTTCGACGGTGGCTTCCACGCCGTGGATTCATCAGCAATCGCATTCGAAATCGCAGCTAAAGGCGCTTTCCGTCAGTCTATCCCTAAAGCGGGTGCACAACTTCTTGAGCCAATCATGAAAGTTGACGTGTTCACGCCAGAAGATCACGTAGGTGACGTAATCGGCGACCTTAACCGTCGTCGTGGTATGTTAAGCGACCAAGAAGCTGGTTTAACTGGCGTTCGCATTAAAGCAGACGTACCGTTATCAGAAATGTTCGGTTACATCGGTTCACTACGTACAATGACATCAGGTCGTGGTCAGTTCTCTATGGAGTTCTCACACTACGCACCATGTCCACAAAACGTAGCTGACACTGTAATCGCTGCAGAAAAAGAGAAAAAAGCTGCTAAGTAATTAGCACTTTAATTCTTTAAAAAAACCCGCACGTGTTGCGGGTTTTTTATTGTCTGAAGTTTGAAAGCAGGTGAATACTATTAATACCAACCCGCAATAAGACTTAATCATTTTGAGGGGTTAAATCAGACGCTAGCTGCGTTAAAAACTTCTCATTTAAAACAAGTATTTTCATTGTTTATATTAAAAAAGCCGCCAGTGCGGCTTTTTTATGTTGATAGCAATGAATATTAATCTACGTACTTGATTGCTTTATAAGTGAGTTTTACATTACCAAAGGGTAAAAAGCCATTAACGCGGACTTTCCATTTACCTTCTTTTGGATTGGTAAATGTACAATTTTCTGCGTTTCCTCTGCTTATAGATGCACAGTCATTCTTAAACAAAGTAGGGCTTCTTTTATGACTAACAAATAAATTTGCATCGCCCCAGCCACCGTCTAGGCTAATGGTGAGTTCGTCATAACCTTCAGGGATATCAATGCGGTAGTTTTTCCACCAAAACCAGCCACGAATATTATCAATTTCACCGGTGAGCACTTCAGGCTCTGGTGGCGCGATAATGGTCGAGCGAATATCGACAATAACAGGGTCATGATCTGACGCTCTGTAAGGACCTTGAGCATATAAGGTTGATTGTTGTGCGTCAGATTTAAACTCAACATTATAATCAAGCGAGATAGGTTCATCAGCATTAATGTGCCAATCGGTTGCACTAACTACTTTATTTAATAAGCTTGGACTGACTAGAGCGTGATCTAAACTGCCCGCTCGGCCAGAAAAGCTATAAGAGTAACCTAAAGTGTTGCCATCTAGCTCAGCGACCACATTTTTTAGGCCTTTATCAGCAAATGCACGGATAGGATCTTCCATTGCATACGCGTTCATGTCGCCAACAAGAATGATATCTTCATCATCAACTCCTGTTGGTTTGCTATTTAGCCAATCAGCAAATGCATTTGCGCCAGCAGTTCGAATTTCATTCCAACATGCTTGGCCGTCATTTTTATCAGCGTTGCCACCAGTTGCACTTCTACAGCCACCTTTAGACTTTAGGTGAGCTACGGCAACAGTAAAGACTTCTTCTGTATCTAAAGATTTAAAGCTTTGTGCAATTGGTGCACGGTTGCTGTAATCGAAAGGCGCGTCGGTAGTGATTGCTGCATTCCCCACTTGCTGCACTTTATCAGCGCGGTAAATAAGCGCAGTAGTGATAGCGTCGGTGCCTACTTGATCAACACCAAAATCTACGAATGCATATTGATTTTGACTATCGGCGTCATTAAGTGCATTTACCAAGCTTGCAACAGCACTAAATTCGCCAAAACCGTCATTTTCAATTTCCATTAAGCCAATGACATCCGCTTGCATAGCACTGATGGCACTGACCAGTTTTGCCTGTTGACGAATTAACTCAGCTTCTGAATCAGCACCACGGCTAGTTGGAAAACCGCCACCTTGACCATCACCATTAAAGTAATTAAGTACGTTAAAGCTTGCTACACGTAAATCAGCGTCAGGGTTTAACTCTGGTGCATCAGTGCGTGGATTGGTTGCTACAAACTGGGGTGTTACCGTTGGGTGAATGCGATAAGTACTAAAGCTGTAAGCTAGCGCACCTGTTACAGAATTTACTGTATCGCCAGTACGCAGGGTATTCTCTGCTGATAACCCTGGAACAGGATAAGCGATAGGATCGCGATTTTGGCGAGTTGAACCATCATCGAGGAGTATTTTTTTAGTTAGATTTTGCGCTTCAACTGCATTCGCAGCTGCGCCAGGAAGTGCAACTTGAGTACCTTGATATAAACGTTCAGTGGCAAGCTCTAGTTCTCCATAGCGACCTAAACCATAATTGTTAGTAACAATAAGTGGCTGCTCTAAGGTAACCAGCATACCTTCAAACGCCTCTAATTCACTGGGCTCGGTAACGGGTAAAGTGATTTTAGTCGGGTAAGCCGAAAGACCAGTATCACAAATAGCAACTTGACTTACATTGCCAATTTGGGTGGCATCAAAGTATTCTTCAACAGTACCTTGCACGCGAACATGGTCGCCAACATTAACATCAGTATTGGTAAAATAAACAAATACCCCTTCAGAAGTAAGTGGGTTTGCATCCTCATCATAACGAAGTGAGCTAACAAAAAAGCCTTTGAGCTGGTCATCTGCTTGGAAATCAGCCGTCACAACGCCTTCAAATTCAACCACAGTGTTAACCAATGGGCTGCTTGCGCCTTCGCCTTGAATGCTGCTAATTAATGTTTTATCAGCGCCACATAATAAAGGATCTTCAGGTTCTGGCTCTGGTTCAGGATCTGGATTAGGTGAAGAATTTCCTGCAAATATGCCTAAATCACTAAAGTCATCTTGCTCAAATTGCAGCCATTGTTCGCTTGGATTAAAACTGCCATCTGCGTCACTACGTCCGTTTAACTCAGTTTCTTTGCGGCGCAATGTTTTATTTTGTGTTTGTACACCACCTTCAGACCAAAATGAACCTGGATCTACGCCGCGTTGGCCAAAGCTGTCAATAATTACTGAGCCTTGAGTCAATACTAGTGCATCATCGCCATTAAAGTTTGTTACTGCGCTGAGTTGGTCAGCTTTTTCTTTTAGCTCTGCTGAAGCATTACCATTAACAATAACGTAGGTGCTGTTTGCAGCAAGTTCGCCAGTTAAATCGAAGGTATTATTTGCCTCTGTATTGCCATTTGAATAGAGACTGAGGGTATAGCCATCTAATGATAAAGGAGTTGTCGAATTATTAAATAGTTCTACTGCTTTATTATAGCTACTGCCTTCTACGTACTCAGATATAACGAGGTTAGCGGTAGCGGGTGCACTGAGGCTTGCTAATACAAGCGCCAATGGCGTTATTTTTGTTTTTAACATTATTATTTTTCCCGTGTATTTGTTTCCCAAATGGGACGCTTAGTGTAAGGAAAAATGATTACAAATAGAATACAGAATGTTAATAATATAAATATAAAAAAGGGCAATAAAGCCCTTTTATATCAATATACTTTTATCACTTATTTAGATAGCGAGCAGCTTGCTTAGCAAAGTAAGTCAGAATGCCGTCTGCACCAGCACGCTTAAATGCTAATAAAGATTCCATTATGGTTGCTTCTTCGCTCAGCCAGCCATTATCAATAGCGGCTTTATGCATCGCGTATTCGCCACTTACTTGATAAGCAAATGTTGGTACACCAAACTCATCTTTAACGCGACGTACAATATCTAAATATGGCATACCTGGCTTAACCATGACCATATCGGCGCCTTCTTGAAGGTCAAGTGCGACTTCACGAATTGCTTCATCAGAGTTGGCAGGATCCATTTGATACGTTTTTTTGTCAGCGCCTTTTAAGTTACCCGCAGACCCTACGGCATCTCTAAATGGACCATAGTAGCTTGACGCATATTTTGCTGAATAGGCCATAATGCGAGTATGAATAAAACCATCGGCTTCAAGAGCTTCACGAATTGCACCAATACGCCCATCCATCATGTCTGATGGGGCAACAACATCAGCACCTGCATGTGCATGTGATAGCGCCTGCTTAACTAAAATTTCGGTAGTGACGTCGTTAATCACATAACCTGCATCATCAATAATGCCGTCTTGACCATGCACTGTGAATGGGTCAAGTGCAACATCGGTGATCACGCCAAGCTCTGGGAAGGTTTCTTTTAATGCGCGTACAGTTCTTTGTGCCAAGCCGTCATCGTTATAGGCTTCTTCAGCGAGTAGAGATTTTTTATCTGCTGGGGTAACAGGAAAAATAGCGAGCGCAGGCACACCTAAATCAACTAACTCTTTGGCTTCTTCAAGCAGCAGATCAATCGATAAACGTTCGATACCAGGCATAGATTCAATGCTTTCACGACGATTTTTACCTTCAAGAACAAAAACAGGATAAATAAGATCATTAACACTCAGCTGATTTTCAGCCATAAGGCGACGAGAGAAATCATTACGGCGCATTCTACGCATGCGAGTATATGGGAAAAGGTCTAGTCCAGATTGGGCCATAAGTATACGCTCCTACTGTGGGGTTGAAAAATTAACCACTTGATTGCGGCCATGTTGTTTTGCTAAATAAAGTGCCTTATCGGCATAATCAGTAAATAGTTCAGGGTTATGGGTATCATCGGCAATTTGAGTATAAACACCGGCACTAATAGTAAACTCAATAATAGTGCCTGCTACATTCACAGTCTTATTTTCTATTGCCAGGCGTGTTTGCTCTGCAATGTTCATTGCACCTTGGTTATCAGTATTAGGTAGCAAAATGACAAACTCTTCACCACCATAACGCGCTACTTCATCAAGTGGGCGCTTAAGCTGTTGTTTAATGGTATCAGACACCGCTCTGATGACTTGATCGCCGGTTAAGTGACCATATTTATCGTTAATTGATTTAAATTTGTCGATATCTAGCATAATAATACTTAATGGCGTTTGCTCACGGCGTGAACGACGAATTTCCATAATTAGTTTTTTATCGAAAAAGCGTCTATTTTTAATGCCAGTTAGGGCATCTTCCATATTAAGTTGTTCAAGCTCATGGTTTTTATCTTCAAGTTCTCTCAGTGTGACCTGTAACTCAAAGGTGCGTTCATCTACTTGGCTTTCAAGTTCTTGGCGGGTACGCTCTTGTAATTCAATGCGCTCATTTAACAACGCGTCTTGTGCGGCGCTTTGTGCAATTAATGCTTGCTGTGCTGTTACTTGCTCATCGCGTTGTAATATAAATAATTTTATGACGGTATAGCTTAGGCAAAATGAACACCCTAAAGAAGCTAAAAAGGTAAGCATTAAACTCGCTCTAGTGACGGTATAAAAGCCTGTTAACGCAACGGAAAAATGGATGACCACAATTAAAAAGAACCCAAGTGCCATGAGTAGAGATTTATTGGGACTCGTGGGATTTTTATGCAGATAAAATAATGTTGTGGCAACATGATAACTTAAAATGACAGGGATGCTTAAAATAGCAAATAAAGCTACGCTGGGAGTGGGGAGTAACCAAATAAGTATAATAATTAAGGCGTATAGTGCGGTGATTATTGTTTGCCCTTTTACTAAGTTAGACTCAATAGCTGTGCAAACATGGCGTTGTAAAGGAAGAAACGATACCGTGATCAGCATCAGCAAAATAGGCAGCACTAACTGTTGGAGGTTTGCTATGCTGGAGGGCGCATAACGAAATCCAAACCCGCCTAAGTAAGCTAAAAATAAGCTGAGCATCAGCGTAATCACACCGGCATAAGCAAAGTAATGCTTTCGGGAAAATGCGAATAAGACCAGACTACTCACTGCTAAAGAAAAAACAAAGCCAATTAATAATCCATAAAGTAAATTCACCATACTTTTATAGGCCAATAGTGAGTCTTGCTGCCACAGTGTTAAGGGGACGCGCAGCCCGATACCTGCATCATTATTAACGTTAAGGTACACCGTAGTTTCACTGTTAGCGGGAAGAGTTAGTTTGACTAGCAAAGACTCGCTCGCTATCACTCTTTGTGAAAGTGCAAGCGTATCACCAATATGAGTTGATGTGAGTAGCTTATCCTCCATAAAATGAGCAAAGTAAACATCGTTTAAAAGAGGGTTGTCTAGTGATAGTAAGGGCATTAGCGGCTGCGCTAACTGATTTTTAATCTTAAATTGAATCCATACAGGGCGAGACTCAAGACCTAAATTAAGTGGCTTATCATTAAGTAGCAGCCATTCTTGTAAATTGCTTTGTCGTGCATCTTCTAATGAGGTAGGAGTAAACGAATAATGAATAGACTCTATTTTTTTTGAATTAAATTCGCTATTTATCTCGATTGCACTTGCAGGGAAACAGGATGCATAAAACACCAAAATGAATACCAGCAAAGCGCAAAAGGTTCGCATTACTTTTTCTCTAATCCAAATAAGTGATTAAAGTTTTCACTCGTATATTTTGCCACGTCAGATGCAGGGATGCCATAAAGCTGAGCAAGGGTATCACAAACATAATGAAGTAATGCTGGCTCATTACGTCTTGATTTTGGTTTAGGTTTAACAGTGCGGGGGATTAAAAAGGGTGCATCGGTTTCAATTAATAAGCGCTCAATTGGGATGCTGGGGATCAGCTGTTGTAATTCTTTGCCACGTCGCTCATCGCACACCCAGCCAGTAATACCAATATAAAGACCTAGTTTTAAGTAACCTGCAAGCGCTTGCGCATCACCGGTAAAACAGTGCAGTACACCGCGTACAGTAAACTCATTTAAAATAGAGAGCATGTCGTCACTGGCATCGCGTTCGTGTAAGTAAACCGGCAGGTTTAGCTTTTCGGCTAATGCGAGCTGACGACGAAACACAGCACGCTGCACATCTCTTGGAGAAAAGTCGCGATTGTAATCTAGGCCGCATTCACCAATGGCAATAACCGGCGCACTTTGTGCGAGCTTAGTGAGTTGTTGCTCAAGTTCAGAGGTTGCTGTTTTTGCATCATGGGGGTGGATACCTGCGCTAGCATATTGGCCATAGCGTGCAGCAAGTGCTAATGATTCTTCACTTGAACTTATATCGCAGCCAATAATTAGCATATGTTTAACGCCAGCCTCTTTTGCTCTAGCGAGCACCTCTTGATGCTGACCATCAAATTGATGATTAGTTAAATTTACGCCAGCATCAATCATCATGTATTGCATTACTGAGTGCGCTTTACACGAATTGAGCGGTTTTGATCTGCTTTTTTAAGTAAAAAAGAATTAAATACACCGCGACTAATAATAACGGTATCGCCTTTGTCTAATCTTAAGCTATCTGAGCCAATTTGACGCCACTGCTGATTGTTCTCTAAAGTAATAATTAGCTCACCATAGGGCGCTTTTTCAACATTAGCTATTGTTGATGAAATTGCTTCTTCGCTATTTTCCGCAATGTTTTTATGCTCTAAACCAAACTCTTTTGCTTTGGTGGCCACAGGGGCTGTTACAGCGGGAGTTTCAGCTTTTACATTTGTTTGCGCCGATTTGCTTAGCTGGCTTTGAGCTGGTTGTGTTAATGACTTTCCTGCAATGGTATTGTCATAACATAGTAAACGATTAAAGTCGTTTTCAATAAAACTACAGGCTTGTAATGCTTGCTCGTTAATAGGAGTAGCAGCTAAAGCCGGTACGCTGGCTAAAGCGAGTAAAGAAAGTAAATGCTTGTTCATATTATTCCTCAGATTCTTGTTGTGGTTTTGCGGTATAAAATTTAGCTAAAATTAAACCAAGCTCAAATAACAGCAGCATGGGCAATGCTAAGAGAGTTTGTGATAGCACATCCGGTGGCGTTAAAAACATTGCCACTACAAATACGCCAACCACTATATAAGGGCGCTTTTCTTTTAAACTTTGTGTGGTTGTGGCGCGGCTCCAGCAGAGCAACATAATTGCCACAGGGATTTCAAATGCGATACCAAATGCAAAAAATAGCTTAAGTACAAAGCCTAAGTAACTACTTATATCCGGTGCAAGGGTCATCATTTGCGGCCCTACACTGGTGAAAAACCCTAAGATAATGGGTAGCACCACAAAGTAACAAAAAGCTATGCCACTATAAAATAAGATGATGCTAGAAGCTAATATTGGCATCAGCATTTTCTTTTCGTGCTGATATAAACCGGGGGCTATAAATCCCCAAATTTGATGTAAAATCCAAGGAATAGCAGCAAATAAAGCAACAAACAAAGTTAGTTTAAAGGGAGCGAAAAATGGTGCGGTGACATCCGTTGCTATCATAGTAGCGGTGCTGGGTAAATGAGCGACTAAAGGAGCAGCTACAAACGTATAAATATCGTTTGCAAAGTAAACCAAGCCAATAAAAATCACTAAAATACTCAATAGCGATTTAATTAATCGGTCACGTAATTCAATTAAGTGAGCAACGAACCCTGACTTTACTTCTTCAGTCATTGTTCTTTATACCCTGTATTAAATGTATGAAAAGAGAGTGCTATATTCACTTTGAGTCATCTGTTTGTTGGTTATTAGTGGCATGGCTTTGACTTTTTTTATAGCTGTGAGTAACTGATTGCGCTGCTTGTTGCAGCTCAGAAACAGAGTTTTGTAGGTCAGGGCTTAAATCTTTTAAGCCTTGTTGCTCTGCTTTTTTAAGGTTCTCATGTAATTCGTGAACACGCAGTTCTTCACTCACCTCAGCTTTTACTGAGTTGGCCATTGCTTTGGCAGTTTTAACCCAACGGCTTACTGTTCTTATAGCAACAGGTAAGCGCTCTGGTCCAAGTACTACCAAGCCGACAATAAATACCACAACAAGCTCCCACATTCCCATGTTGGCTAAACCTTGTCGTTGTCTTTGGTTTTGTCAGTTGTGTTTACATCGGCAGGTTTTGACTCTGCTGAATTTTTAATTTGTTCAGCTTTATTCTCGCTGGTTTGTTTTTCAGCGCTTTGTTCATCAGACATGGCTTTTTTAAAGCCTTTAACTGCGCCGCCTAAATCACCACCCATACCGCGTAGTTTTTTTGTACCAAATAAAAGTACGATGATTGCAAGTACAATTAATAATTGCCAAATACTAATACCACCAAACCCCATGGTTCTCTCCTGCTTTTAAGCCATAAAATAGTAAGATTAAGTGCTGATTATACGCCCAAAGCGGTAAATAGCACTTAGTTTATGCGCGGCGCCAAGCCGCTATAAAACCAATAACAGCACAGCTTAAGACAGCGCCGGCAGCGATTAAGTTGTGTTGTAAATAAAATAAAGTAGACACAATCATCGCAGCACTGCTAAACAGTCCTAAAACCAAAGGCTTATGTGAAACCTTAGTAGCAGGGGCATAAGCGTGTGGTGCTCGCTTTAAATTTTGATAAATTAAATCGGGTAGCTCAGGCATTTTTTCTGCCCAAAACGGTAAGTTTGCATACATTTGCTTTAGCACAGACAGCGGGCCTACTTGTTGTTTAACCCAGTCTTCTAAAAATGGTTTTGCTGTTTTCCATAAATCTAGTTGAGGGTATAACTGGCGGCCAAGGCCTTCAACATACAGCAAGGTTTTTTGTAATAAGACGAGTTGCGGTTGAACCTGCATATTAAAACGACGTGCGGTATTAAATAAGTTAACTAGCACATGGCCAAATGATATTTCAGCCAGTGGCTTATTAAAAATAGGTTCGCACACGGTGCGTATAGCAAACTCAAATTCTTCAATGCTGGTATCGGGTGGCACCCAGCCTGAATCTACGTGAAGCTGTGCTACTTGGCGGTAGTCGCGGTTAAAAAAGGCAATAAAGTTTTCTGCTAGGTAGCGTTTATCTTCTTTGTTAAGTGTGCCGACTATACCGCAATCAATACCTATGTATTTAGGGTTGTGCGGGTGTTCGCGGGAGACAAAAATATTACCTGGATGCATGTCAGCATGAAAAAAACTGTCGCGAAATACTTGAGTAAAAAACACTTCTACTCCGCGCTCTGCTAATAACTTCATATTAGTGTTTTGTGCCATCAGTGCCTCAGTATCTGACACTGGGATACCGTAAATACGCTCCATAACCAGTACATTACTGCGGCTATAGTCGCTGTATACAGCAGGGATATAAAGTGATTCTGAGCCTTCAAAGTTACGCTTTAATTGAATGCCATTAGCACCCTCACGCATTAAGTCGAGTTCATCGAGCAATGTTTTTTTATACTCTTTAACCACTTCTACAGGGCGTAAGCGTCTTGCTTCGTTAATTAACTTACCAATCACCTTAGCTAATTTTTCCATTAAGGCTAAGTCGGCATTTATTTGCTGTTCAATATTAGGACGAATAACTTTAATAACGACATCTTGCGAATCGCCCTGCGCGTCAATAAGGGTAGCCGTATGCACTTGAGCAATTGATGCCGATGCCAGAGGTGTTTGTGAGAATTCGCTAAATAACTCGCTAATATTATCTATTTCTAATGCTTTTTCGATGATTTCCTGTGCCAGCTCACCTTCAAACGGCTCTACCTGATCTTGTAAAAAGGCTAATTCCAAGGCGATGTCATGAGGCAGTAAGTCGCGTCGAGTTGAGAGCATTTGGCCAAACTTTATCCACACAGGGCCAAGTTGTTGCAGTGCTAAGCGAAGTCTTAAGCCAGGGGGTTTATCTTTGTGTTGATTGCGTAACCAAAACAAGCTGCCACGAGCGATTTTAGCAAACCAAGGTACTTTATGTTTAGGTACAAGCTCATCAAGTCCGTAGCTAAGCAGAGTTCTAGTTATGTAATACAGTCGGGCAGTTGACACAAAAGATCCTTAGTGCGTTAAAGGGCTTTAATTAGGGCATTAATACGTTGCTCAATGGCGGCAACTTGGCCTTTTAGTGCTCTATTTTGTTGTTTAAATTGCTCAAGCTCTAATGGATGAATGGTGATTGCCAGTTCGTCTTGGCACACACTAATAAAAGTGCTGTCGAGCTGTGATTTTGCTTTTTTACCTTGCTGCTTAAATGATTTCAAGTACAAATAAAGCTGTTGTGCAGGCGCGTCGCCAATATGCTTTGCTAGTTGCTCTGGCCAATCAATATCTACACTTGAAAAAGCTGAACTATAGCTTTGAGCTATGTTTAAATCACCTTGTAAATCAAGCTTGTTTTGGCGAATAAGCTGAGTAAGCATGGCTGGATTTTTAAGTGTAAGCAAGGTATTAATATTGGCACTGATCATACAGTCAGCGCTTGTAACATCTATTGCTGTGTAAAGATGTAGCTGCTGATTGGCATAGGTAATGGCTATTTTTTGCTGCCAATCTCTAACTTCAACTAATAAACGCTGATGTTCTACCGATTTTAGCTTATCGACTAAGCTCGGGTCGAGTTTAAGTGCTTGATTTAATACTTGCTCAATCAGCGAAAGTACAAAGCTTGGTAGCATAAAAAAACTGCCTGCCGCTGATTGTTCTTTATTGTGTTCTTCAAGCGCCATAAATTACTAACCTTAGTATTTAAATCCACGATGAAGGGCAACAATACCACCGGTTAGGTTTTGATAAGTCGCTTGCTCAAATCCTGCTTCGACCATCATTCTTTTAAGTGTTTCTTGATCTGGGTGCATACGAATTGACTCAGCTAAGTATTGGTACGATTCACTGTCGTTAGCTACCAGTTTGCCCATAGTAGGTAAAATGTTGAAAGAGTAAAAATCATACGCCTTGCTAAGAAGCTCTTGCTCCGGTTTTGAAAACTCAAGAATCAGTAAACGACCACCTGGCTTTAAAATACGGTACATAGAGCGCAGCGCTTTGTTTTGGTCGGTTACATTACGCAGACCAAAGGCAATCGTAATTAAATCAAAACTATTATCAGGGAATGGCAACGCTTCAGCATTCATTTGCACGTAATCAATGTTACCGACAAGGCCTAAGTTATGCAGTTTTTCACGGCCTACCTTTAGCATTGAAGAGTTTATATCACCTAGAACAACCTGACCGGTATCGCCAACAAGTTGGCTAAACTTTGCGGTTAAATCGCCAGTACCACCGGCTAAGTCTAATACATGATGACCTTTACGAATTCCTGAACTAGCAATTGTTTGGCGTTTCCATAAACGATGAATACCAAAAGACATGAGATCATTCATAACATCGTACTTTGTCGCAACAGAATGAAATACATCAGCAACCATAGAAGCTTTTTCGGTTTCGGCAACAGTTTTATAGCCAAAATGCGTGGTCTTTTCAGGGTTCTCGTTCATGATTAATCTCTATCGTGGTAATAAAGACTAGTGTACTTGATTGTGCACCAAGGGTGCAATTTGAATATGATTTATCAGCTAATTTATTGTGTAAACAGTGTGCTGAGCTATTGAGATGTGCGTGATTTAAACGCCGCGTTTGAGGCACTTTTAACCAACTGATTAAAGTCGCCTTGTTGTTGCTCTGTAATCCCTAGAGAGAGAGAAATTGGAGGGAGTTTTAAATCGCTTTTTGAACTGATAAAACGTAGCTTTTCAACCCCAGCTATTACCTTTTGTGCAATCAGCTTAGCTGTTTCTGGCTCAATGTTAGCAAGTAGAACGATAAATTGGTCTTTTGCAGAGCGCCCAGCTAAGCCACTTTGCGAAACATACTTCTGCACTTGCTTAGCTACTTTATTTAAAATCACTTCGCCAATTGCATCGCCAAAATTATCAATAAAATGCTCTAAATTATCAATTTGAATGGCAATTGCTGAGATTGATTTGTCTTGTTTTAACCATAACTGTGTTTGTTTAGTTAAATAATGGCGTTTGTATAAGCCTGTTTGTGGGTCAATCACATGTTGTTTGCGCAAGGTATTGAGTTGTTTTTTAGTTGCTTCGTGTAGCTTTTTTGCCTGACTTAGTTCTTGTTTAAATTGGGCTTGTTGCGAGAGCAGTAACTGAGTTTGCTCATTAAGCCTTTCTAAGGCGATGCGGCTGTTAGCAATATTATTTTCATCTAAAGAATGCAAGCAGTCATTAACATGACCTGCAAAATCGTTAAGTTTTTTTTCGGTTTGCTGTGCATTTCGAGACAGTGAATTGATCACACCATTGACGTTTTCAATCATTGCTACTTCGGTTTTATGACCTTGATTTAAATATTCAAAATAGAGTTGCTCAATAAATAGCTCATCAATATTTTGATGGGCATCAATAGCATCATCAATAGCATTATTAAGCGCAAAATGGATTTTACTAATGTATGTATACACAACTTGAAAATTTAAGGGGGTAGGAGGCAAAACATGATGTTCTAAAAACATACATACTTTTGTCATTTTTTCTTGTGCTATAGCCATGGAGTCATGGAACATCATTTGCAAATACCAACCAAATACGCATAAATGCTGATTTATAAAACTCGTCCAATGAGGCAATTTGCTTCCAAGCACAGATACAATAATCATTATATCCGTTATTTAAAAGTAAAATGAGTCGTAGTTGGCTAAAATGACGCTATAATTTCAATAACCGTTGCTTTTTTGAGCAATTACTCTAATTGTTAAGTATTAACTTAAGTTAATAAAATGACTGCTGGCGTATATTTTTCGCAGTTGGTCGTATATCTATTTGCTATTTATTCAGCCTAATATAGGTTTACCACATCTGTAACGTCATTAAGCTCAATAACTATGAATTTATCTCTTTCAAAAAAAATGCGTCTTTCCTTATTAAGTGTCACCTTAATGTGCTCATTAAGCGCGTGTCAGCTCACTACAATTAATGCCGATCAGCAATTTACGCAAACCGCTGAAAATATCGTACAACACCGCCAAAATGTAAGCCCATATAGTAATCCTGAGGGAGTTGATGGCTATTTATTACCTAACTTATCGGCTGACTTTTTAGCGCAGCAGTATCAAAAAAACACCCAGTTATTGGCTGATTTAGATGCAATAGATATGAGCAAGCTGAGTGATGAAAACCAAATTAATTACAGTATTATTCGAGCGCAAGTGCAAAATAGTGTTGATGAATATGTATTTAACGCACACTACATGCCTTTAACGTCAGAGTATGGCTTTCATTCAAGCCTATCGTTTATTGTTAATAGCTCGGATTATAAAACTGCACAAGATTATCAAAACTACCTAAAGCGATTACAGCAAGTGCCGCGCTTTTTTGAGCAAAATATAGGCTGGATGCGTAAAGGATTAGAAGTTGGTTTAACTCAACCCAAAGCGGTATTAATTGGCTATCAAGATTCTATTACTGCCTACATTGTTGACGATGTAACACAATCTGAATTTTATAAGCCGTTTTTAAACAATACCGCTGGCTTAAGTGACAGTGAATTTGCAGCGTTACAGCAACAAGCTAAAGCCATTATTAGTGGCCAAGTTATTAATGCTTATAAAGATTACTTAACTTTTTTTAATACTGAATACTTACCTGGCGCGCGCAGCGATATTGGCATTTCGTCTACTCCCAATGGCGAAGCCTTTTATGCAAATCGTGCTAAGTATTACACCACAACACAAATGACCCCAAAAGAAATCCATGAGCTGGGTTTATCTGAGGTGGCGCGTATTCGCAGTGAGATGGAAGCGGTCATTAAAGAGGTGGGCTTTAAGGGCACGTTTGCAGAATTTATCCACTTTTTACGTACCGATCCGCAATTTTACGCCACAACGCCTGAGCAATTATTAAAAGAGGCCGCGTACATTGCCAAAAAAATGGATGCACAGTTACCTAAATTATTTCATACCTTACCGCGTAAACCTTATGGCGTAGCGCCGGTGCCTGCCAATATTGCCCCTAAGTATACTACTGGGCGCTATTCAGGTTCGAGCCGTGACGATCAAGCCGGTTTTTATTGGGTGAATACTTACGCTTTAGATAAACGACCACTCTATGCTTTAGAGGCATTAACACTGCACGAAGCTGTCCCGGGCCATCATTTACAAATATCACTCAATGCAGAACTTGAAAGCTTACCTAGCTATCGCCGAGATGCCTATTTATCAGCGTTTGGTGAGGGCTGGGGGTTGTATTCAGAGTACTTAGGGGTCGAGGCAGGCTTTTATCAAGACCCATACAGCAACTTTGGTCGTTTAACCTACGAAATGTGGCGTGCTGCACGTTTAGTGGTTGATACGGGGATGCACATGTATGGCTGGAGCCGAGAGCGTGCGATGAACTTTATGGCCGATAATACAGCGCTTTCATTACACAATGTAAAAACAGAAACCGACCGTTATATTTCGTGGCCTGCTCAAGCGCTGTCTTACAAAATTGGTGAGTTAACAATTAAACGCTTGCGCGCAGAGGCTGAGCAAGCATTAGGTCAGCAGTTTGATATTCGTGAGTTCCATCATCAAATTTTGCGTCACGGTTCGGTACCTTTGTCGGTGCTTGAGCAGCAAATACGTTTGTATATACAAGCAGAGTTAGCAAAAACAGATAGCTAAAAGCGCATTATTTTGAAACTATAAAAGTGTGGTGTTATTTGATGGCATCACGCTTTTTTTTTAGCATTTAAGGATAAGCTATGAGCCAATTTATAATGTTCAGTATCGATGTGTTTGCCAGCCTTTTTATTGTTGCATTGGGATTGCTGGTTGTATTAATTGCTATTTTTTATATTCGAGATGTTACGCAAACAAAGCATGCTATTAGGCGTAACTATCCCGTAATTGGACGTTTTCGTTATTTCTTTGAGCGTCAAGGTGAGTTTTTTAGGCAGTATTTTTTTGCCCTAGACCGTGAAGAAATGCCCTTTAATCGCGCCGAGCGTAGTTGGGTCTACCGCGCGGCGAAAGATGTTGATCATACGGCCGCTTTTGGCTCAACTCAAAGCTTAGAGACCACAGGCACCGTCATGTTTATGAACTGTGCATTTCCCACCTTAGATGAAGAAGCCTTAGCGCCGAGCAACGTAACGCTTGGCCCTTATTGTAAATTTCCTTACACCACAAATTCGTTATTTAATATATCGGGCATGAGCTTTGGTGCGCTATCAAGCCCGGCTGTACGTGCACTATCGAAGGGGGCAAAATTAGCAGGATGTTGGATGAACACGGGGGAAGGCGGGCTTAGTCCGTATCACTTAGAAGGTGGCGCCGATATTGTATTTCAAATTGGCACCGCAAAAAACGGTGTACGCGACGAGCAGGGAAATTTAAGTACAGAAAAACTAAAAGCCGTTGCTGCACACCCAACAGTTAAAATGTTTGAACTGAAAATGAGCCAAGGTGCTAAGCCAGGCAAAGGCGGCATGTTACCTGGGCGAAAAGTGAATGCTGAAATTGCCAAAATAAGAGGTATACCCGAAGGGCAGGATTCTATTAGCCCAAACGGGCACCCAGAAATAAAAAATCCAAACGATATTCTAGACATGCTTACCACCATCAGAACTGCAACGGGTAAACCAACAGGCTTTAAAGCGGTTATTGGTGAACATACTTGGTTAGAAAGTTTATTTGCCGAGATAAATCATCGTGGCATTGAGTCTGCACCCGACTTTATAACTATTGATAGTGCTGATGGGGGCACAGGCGCAGCACCACAGTCTTTATTAGATTCTGTGGGGTTACCGCTTAAAGAAAGCCTGCCTCTAGTTATACAGCTATTAAAGAAGCATGGTCTTAGAGAGCGAGTTAAAATTATTGTTTCGGGTAAATTAATAGTGCCTTCCAAAGTCGCATGGGCATTAGCACTAGGAGCCGACTTTGTGGTTTCTGCGCGAGGGCATATGTTTGCACTAGGCTGCATTCAGGCGATGCAATGTAATAAAGATACCTGCCCAACAGGAATTACTACGCATAATGAACGTTTGCAACGTGGTTTAAATGTTGAAGATAAAGCGCAGCGGGTCGCAAATTATAATGAATACATCCATTACGGTGCAGGGCTTATTGCACATTCTTGTGGCGTTACCAGTGCTCGCGAATTAAAACGCAAACATGTGCGTATTGTGCAAGAAAGCGGCCTTTCTGAGCCGCTAGATAAAATGTACGAGCATTATCATTAAATACTTGCTTGTTAATTATCGATGATGAAGTGTATTGCTCGCTTGAATGCCGGTGATTTTTAATCGCTCTAATTCGCAGCTAAACAAAAACTCTAGTGCTTCTAGGTGGCGACGCACTTCAGTAATATTTTTGCCAACTGCATATAAGCCATGACCGCGAATTAATACACCAAATTTAATCGGTGAGTGCAAATGGTGATCGCTGACTAATAAGCTTAAACGGTCAATATCTTGGTCGTTATCAAAAATAGGAATGCTTAAGGTTTCTAAATGTGAGGTAAAACCACTGAGCGCTTTTTGCATTTCGTAACCGCTTAAATCAAGCTGATGAGCTTGCGTTACTTGTGAAAGCACCGTTGCTGCAACAGATTGAGTATGCAATACACATTGCGCCTCAGGAATTAACTGATACAAACTTAAATGTAATTTCGCTTCGCTTGATAACACCTGAGGAGTATTTAAGTTTTGGTGGTCTAACTGTAAAAAATGCTCATGGGTAAGTTGGGCCTTATCGCAGCCATTAGTCGTTATAACGAAGCCATTTTGGGTGCGAGCTGATAAATTTCCACCCGAGGCAGGAACCCAACCTTGTTGGCTAATCCATTTTGCGGCTTCTATAAGGTTTGAAATAGCGGTATGGTTGTCTTGCATATTTTCCTCACAAATAACAATTAAAGTACAGTTTAGACGGCTAAACTTCCGTTTTTAATCATAGCATTGCTCTGTACACAAAACCATCATCAGGAGACTTCGTGTTTGACAGTAAACTCCCCAATTTAGGTATTAGTATATTTAGCCAAATGAGTGGCTTGGCTAATAAGTTTTCGGCAATTAATCTTTCGCAAGGTTTTCCTGAGTTTGATACCCCTGAGTATTTAAAAGCGCAGTTAAGCCAGTATGTAACGCAAGGAGCTAATCAATACTCGCCTTCCAGCGGTGTACCTAAACTGCAGCAGCAAATTGCAGCATTAGTTCAGCGAAAATACAAAGCGAAAATTGATGGCACAAGCCAAGTAACTGTAACCTCAGGGGCAACCGAAGCATTATTTGTGGCTATTCAAACTATTGTGCGCGAGGGTGATGACGTTATTGTATTTGATCCTGCTTACGACTCATATCAACCAGCCATTGAACTGGCTGGCGGCAAGTCAGTGCACGTTGCGCTAGCCGCGCCAGATTACGCTATAAATTGGCAAACAGTAAATCAAGCAATTACAGCAAATACTCGCGCAATTATTATTAACACGCCGCATAACCCCAGTGGCAAAGTGTTAAAACAGCAAGATATCAACGAACTAAAAAAACTAGTGAGTGCTCACAATTTATATGTAATCAGCGATGAGGTTTATGAGCATATAACGTTTGATCAACAACCACATTTAAGCGCACTCGGTGACGAGGAACTACTGGCAAAAAGCTTTGTTATTTCAAGCTTTGGTAAAACCTTTCATAGCACCGGTTGGAAGATGGGTTACTGTATTGCACCCGCTGATTTAAGCGAAGAATTTCGAAAAATTCATCAGTATGTTACTTTTTCAAGTTTTACGCCTGCGCAGCATGCATTAGCAGATATGTTAGAGCAACACGCTGACCATATTGACCAGCTAAGTGATTTTTATCAACATAAGCGCGATGTGCTTAGTAATGCTCTACAAAATAGTCGCTTTAGTATTTTACCAAGTGAGGGTACCTACTTTTTACTGCTTGATTACAGTGATGTATCCGATTTAAATGACGTAGAATTTTGTCAGTGGTTGGTAGAGCAAGCTGGGGTGGCAGCCATTCCGCTAAGTGTATTTTATCAACAGCCAAATAACGATAAAGTTATTCGTTTATGTTTTGCTAAAAACGATCAAACCCTAATGGAGGCGGCGCAGATTTTATGTCAACTTTAACTTTAGCATTATTACAAAGCTCATTGCATTGGCTCGATAAAAAAGCCAATTTAGTTATGTTTGAACAACAACTTGCCAACATCACCAATAAACCAGATTTAATTGTATTGCCCGAAACCTTTGCCACTGGATTTGCGGTTAACCTTGATTGTGGTGAGGCTGAAAATGGCTCAGTACTGAGTTGGCTTAAAACACAAGCTAAAAAACATAATGCAGTGATTGCTGGCTCAGTATTGGTAACCCAAGGAGACAAAAAGGCCAACCGGTTTTATTGGGTAAAACCAAGTGGTGAGGTACGTTATTACGATAAACGCCACTTATTTTGTTTGGGTAACGAGGGCGAATTTGTAGTAGCAGGACAAACCCGTGAAGTGTTTGAGCTCAATGGGTTTAAAATTTTACCGCAAGTTTGCTACGATTTACGCTTTCCGGTGTTTCAGCGCAATAACAATGACTACGACGTGATGATAAATATTGCTAACTGGCCAGCTGCAAGGCGTAATGTGTGGGATACCTTATTAATGGCGCGAGCAATGGAAAACCTGTGCTACGTGGTTGGCGTAAATCGGGTTGGCGAAGATGGCAATGGTATTGACCACAGTGGTGGAACCGCAGTGTATGACTTTAAAGGTGAGCCACTGATTAAAGCGCATGATGACCAGCAAGCATTATTAACAATCACGTTAAATAAAGCGCCGCTTGATGAGTTTAGAGCTAAATTTCCGGCACATTTAGATGCCGATGCTTTTGCATTGGTATAAATTAGCGCCCAGCCGATAAAGTGCTAAAATAACCGCTGATATTTTTATTGGCGGCTTTATGAATACAACCCTTATTACACCGGTAATTTTAGCTGGCGGCATTGGTACACGGCTTTGGCCGCTATCGCGCCAAGCAATGCCAAAGCAGTTTTTATCTTTGCTTGATGATAATAACCAGCAGTCGTTATTACAAAGCACATTATCACGGGTTGCAACTGAGGGCTTTAATCCCGCTATTTTGGTCTGTAATGAACAGCATCGATTTATTGCCGCAGAGCAGGCAGCATTTGCAAAACCCTATGCCATAGTACTTGAGCCAGAAGGCAAAAATACCGCACCAGCCATCGCCCTTGCCGCGCACCATGCTTTAAAAAATAATATTACGGGCCCTTTGTTGGTGATGCCTGCCGATCATCATATTGCAGATTTTACCGCGTTAACGGCTCAGTTATCCGATGCGATTAAACTTGCTGAGCAAGGTAAATTAGTTACATTTTCAATCACACCAACAGAGCCACACACAGGTTATGGTTATATAAAACAGGGCGCAGCCATTAAAGATACCTGTTGCTTTGAAGTTGACCAGTTTAAAGAAAAACCTGATTTAGCAGCAGCATTAACTTATTTAGCTGAGGGCGGTTATAGTTGGAACAGTGGTATGTTCTTATTTACTCCCGCTGCTTATCTGCAAGAGCTTGAGCGCTTTGCCCCCAAAATTGCTAAAAGTGTTGCCAGTGCTACTGATTTTAAACAAGACTTAGCGTTTACCAGAGCAAATGCCCATGCACTTGAATCTTGCCCAAGTGACTCAATTGACTACGCTATTTTAGAGCGCAGCAATAATGTAGTGGTAATGCCTGTGGCGTTAAAGTGGAGCGATGTGGGCAGTTTTTCTGCACTGGCTGCGCTTGCAGAAAAAGATTCGCAGGGCAATAGTCAAAATCAGCAACATATTGCACAAAACAGTATTAATAACCTAGTTATTAGCGAAGATGGACACACAATTGCCACTTTAGGTGTGAGCGATTTAGCGATTGTTCATACTCATGATGCTACCTTGGTTGCAAAGCAAGATTCGCTTGAAGGCTTGCCTTTAATACTTAAACAATTGGCAATTACGCAAAATGACAAACTGGCACATCATCAGGTGGTTTACCGCCCTTGGGGACATTATCGTACGCTAGTAGAAAGTATCGGCTTTAAAGTTAAAAAAATTACCGTAAAAAGTGGTGCAAAACTCTCAACCCAGCGTCATCAGCATCGTGCTGAGCATTGGGTGGTCGTATCAGGTACTGCAGATATATGTATTGACCAACAAAGCTTAACACTGACCCATGACCAATCTTGTTATATTGGTGCAAAGCAACTGCACAGCTTAGCGAATAATCAGCCCGAGCCGTTAATTGTTATTGAAGTGCAAACGGGTGCCACATTGGATGAAAGTGACATAGAGCGATTTGACGATATATACGGTAGAAAATAACAGTATAAATAGTGAATATGCTTGATCATTTGTTACGGTCGTAAAACTTGGTAGCCCGAAGCCCGTAACCGTATTACCCTAGCCCTTGGCGTACATACTTTAAATATGCTTCTAAACTGTGTTGCCACAGTGTGCTGGCTTCATTTAACGAGTTATTTAATGGTTTTTTATCTAGTAAGCGTCGCTCAATTTTTTTAAGAGCCAGTCCATAGCTATTAAAGCCAAGTTGCATTGCGGTGCTGGCTTGGCGATGTAAGAGCTTTATACACTGCTCTGGGTCTTGCTCTAATAAAGCTTGGCAACGGCTCAGTTTGTTACGCGCAGAGAGGATAAACTCATTATAAATAGAAGATACTTCATCAATACTAAAAGAGCTTGTTAGGGTTTCTGTGGCTGTTTCATCGTATAACGTATCAACCAGCTCGACGGCAATGCTAGCGGTTTGTGTTGACTGTGAATCACTCAATGCTTGGCGTAGTTTTTCTTGCTTTAATGGCTTGCCAACAATGTCTTTAATGCCCAGCGCTAAGTATTCTTTGATTTCATCAGGGCTCAAACTGGCGGTAAAGGCCAGCACCGGAGTTCGCTGATTTTTATGCTCCACCCGTTTGAGTGTTTTTAGCACTTGCTGCCCTGTTAAGTCGGGTAAGTTCATATCAAGTAACACCACATCAAAGTGATATTTTTTCATCAACTCAATCGCACTTTTACCATCTTTAGCAAGCTTAATTTTATGCTCGTCGTCAGCCATAAATTCAACGGCTATTTTTTGGTTCAAATCTAAATCTTCGACAAGTAACACATCAAGTCCGGTTAAATAGTCCTTACTTTGATGGCGCTGCTCTACAAGGCTAAGCTCACCTATGGCTAGCGTCATGTTAAAGCTAAATACGCTACCCACTCCCAGCTCACTGGTAATTTCTAGCTGGCTATTAATTTTATCGAGTAAACGACTGGTTATAGCTAGCCCAAGCCCTGTTCCGCCTTTTTCCTTACCGGCACTGCTTTGGATGTAGGGCTCAGTTAAATAATCAATTTCATCTTTTTCAATACCCGGGCCTGAATCGAGTACGCTTACTTTAAGGGTATGATCGAGCTGAGTTTCATTAATTAAATCTATTTGAACTTTTACTGTGCCGGTGTCGGTAAATTTAATCGCATTACCAACAAGATTAATAATGATTTGTCTGAGCTTTTGTTGGTCGCAGTAATAACAGGCTTTATCGGGGATGTTACAGGCAAGCTCAAATTTAAGCTGTTTTTGTTCGGCCAGAGGGCTTAACAGCAGGCATAAGTTTTGTAGCCAAGTTTTGAACTCTATGTCTTCTTCGTACAAGGCTTCGTCATGCTGATCTAAGCTTGCGTATTCCAGCACTTTATCTACGAGTAAGTTGAGTGACTCTGCTGAGTTGATAATGGCTTCGCAATAAGCTTTATTGCGGCTGTCGCTAGTTTGGTTTAACACCAGTTGTGCGCTGCCTAAAATGCCGTTTAATGGGGTGCGTATTTCATGGCTTATAGTTGATAAAAAGAGCCCGCGAATCTCTAAGTCTTTGTGTGCTTTTTCGGTAAGTTTATTAAGCCTTAATTCTCTGCGTTCATTACACAATAGAGCCATACCGGCTGCATAAAACATAGGGGCAATCACACTGTTCAAAAATAATAGTGAGTCAAACCATGGGTTTAATATGGCATCTTGTTGTGCAACGCGATCCATAAAAATAGTTCGAGTGATAAAACTGGCTGCAACCAAGGTTAAAATAATAATGTAAACAATACTGGCATTAGGATAAGGTTTTCGCGCATATTTAAAAAAAACAAATAGTAAAAAAGCGGCTTCTACAATATGTTGAAAGTCAGAAATATAAACCCGTGAGCGCATAGATGGCTGAAAAAAAGTGAAGTAAACAAGCAATAAAGCGCTGGCAGCGGTAAATAGGCAAACAAATTTAAAACCACGACCACGATAATTTAAAAACTGACTCAGCGATAAGCAATGCACAATGGACGCTAAAAACATCATGCTATTAGCAAAGGTAATGGCAAGCTTTTCAGGAATTTTACCTATGAGCGCAAAGCCCACAATGGCGGCTAATAGTAGTAAAGGGTAGGAGATATAAAGTAACGTGCCGGGAACATGCTTATTGGTACGCCAGGTTAAAAAATTTAGTAACGTCATCACTGTCATAACAGCGATACTGGCAAAATAAAGCGTAAATGAGTCGAGCATTAAGACCCCAACAGCGATTTTTAAAGAAGATATAAAAACAGGCACCTAAAGTGCCTGTATTGAATTTATTAAAATAAGCCTTAACGAATTTCGTCAGGAATATTTTGTTGTGCCCAAGAGAGTAGTTCAATACGGTTACGACATTTGGTTTTTCTAAATGCGCTGTATAAATGGGTTTTAACCGTGTGCGGGCTAATGCTTAACTCTTCAGCAATTTCTTTATTTTTAGAACCGTTACTCATTAACGAGATAATTGCTTTTTCACGTTTAGTGAGTTTTATTGGTTCAATATCACCATCAGTTAGCTTATGTAGTGCGTCTTTGTTAAATTGCAGCATGCGGTTGAGCGCATTACACATAATATCACGACGATACCAAAGCTGATCTTCAAGTAATAAACGAATCCCTTTCATGAGTACATCGGCATTATCGGTGGTGTAAAATACACCGCGAATACCACTGAGTAATGCACGATTAGCAAGCTCTGGGTTTTCATCTAAATTAAACAACACAATATCGCATTTGATGCGTAAATTAACGAGTTGCTCTTTTAGCTTAGTCCATGCGTCTTTACTTGATGTTTCAATGAACAATAAGCGAGTACCTACCGGAACATCTAAAATATTTGTACCCGTAGTTACGTCAAGACCCTGTGTTTTTAACAAAGGCTCTAAAACGTTGATACCAATAGTGTTAATTGGTTCTTCGTCTAACAACAAAAAGGCTGAACTGCTCATGTTTTTTTACTCTTTTATAAAGCTGGCTAATTAATCTTACCACGATCCCTGCACACCTTTTGTATTAGGCAATAACAATTTCACTGGAGAAAAGGTGCGATTTCCGATTATTTAAACATAAAATGTTGCAAATAAGTAATTGTTTTTTTGGTATATAAGAAAAACGCCGTATTTTTAATGTATTTTTTAAGATACAGGATTTAATGAGTCACTATAGAGCAACTTTTTTAGTATTTTGATACGGGGGCCAGCCCATTTCTTTACCCGCCAGCATGTGTAAATGAATATGGTAAACGGTTTGTCCGCCGTGTTCATTGCAGTTCATCACCACGCGGTAGCCGTCATCGCTAAAGTTAAATTGTTTGGCAAGTTTAGCCGCTACCACATATAAATGACCAACAAGGTGTGAGTTTTCCTCAGTGACATCGTTAATCGTGGCAATGGCTTGTTTAGGAATGATCAACGCATGAAAAGGTGCTTGAGGATTAATATCTTTAAATGCAAGCGCGTGGTCGTCTTCGTAAATAATGTCAGCAGGAATTTCACGATTAATAATTTTAGTAAAAATAGTCTCTTGACTCATAATGATGACTCTAATTTGTTCGATTAATATGTATGTCACTAATGACAAATTTTGCCAGCAGTGTCAAACTGAAATCAACTAAAGGAGTAATTATGCGTAAATCAATATTATTAAGCAGTGTAGCGGCGCTCTTGGTGAGTGCATCGAGTTTGGCAGAAAACATTCACTTTCCTGAGGAGTTTGTTCCTTTACAAGTGGGTGAACGAATCATTGAAAGTTCGATTTTTAGTCGTGTTGATGATGTTGAATTAGCACCGGGCACTTATCAGTTAAAGCTTAAATACACAGATTTATATGATTTAGGCTATGACGATCACGAAGTGATTGAGTCGGAGCCTTTTTGGGTGAATGTAACCGTTGAAGCAGGTAAAGATTACACCTTAGTATTTAATCGTGCTGAAAATGCGGTGGCAGCTAAGGTATTTGCTGAGGCACCACAAGTGAGCTTAAAAGCAAAAGGTAGTACCTTAGCTGAGCCATTAAATGTGATAGCTGAACGACAACTACAAAGCGCACAGTTTAATCAGCAAACCTCAGAAACACCTGCTGGCCCACAAAAACCAAGTCGTCCCATTAAGCCGATTGCGCCAATTAATGGCAAAGGCATGCCAAGCGCTGCACATATGCTCGACTTTTGGTGGCAACAAGCAACGCTCGCTGAACGACAGGCTTTTTTAGATAAAGTAACAAAATAACTAAGCATTAAAAAAGGGCCAAATTGGCCCTTTTTAGTTTATTGGTAACGCTATTTGTTATTTAAATAATGCGTCAATAGTACCTTGTGCCAGTGGGTGATAACCCGGACGCGCTTTTAAGTATACGCTTTGTGCCCAGTCTTTTTTACCATTGGTAATAAGCGCTTTATAAAGCGGCACGATAAGCTTACGACGACCAATACCCGATAAATGCTTATCAAGCTCAGGGTAAATCGGTTGGTAACCATTACCTACTGCTAGCATGTACCATGCAAACGCACGTTCTGCGTTGGTTGATTGGGTTAAGTTAAACTCGCCGTCTAACTCAGTCATTTTTTCAATGCTTAAATCGCGTGGTAAGTTATTTAAAAAGTGTAGCCACTCATGCACAGTCCAATTTGCAGTTGGTAATTGTGCGGCAGTTGTATCCCCTTTTAACCATGCTGTAGAAGCTGTATCTACTTTATCGAATGCGTCTGAGGTTGGATTAGGTGCATCACTTGGTAAACCAGGCTGAAAAATCCACTCGTTCACTTTATCCATGCTCACTACACCAGGGTACTTTTCAATTAAGTTAGCTTTGATGTACGTAACAAATTGCGCGGTGGTTAGCGATTTAAATGCAAACTCATTAAAGTAGGTTTTAACAAAGTCATCAAACTTATCACGGCCGTATTTTTCTTCTAGGTAGATTAAAAATAGCTGACCTTTTGTGTAAGGCACTGAGCTAAACGCATCATCTGGATCGCGACCATTAAGCTTTAAGTTAAGGCGCGTATCTGGTGCATCAATGGTTTTAAGTTGCGCACGTAGCCCTGCTGCATCAAGTGCTTGTTCCATAACAGCACGGTCTCGACCAAATACTTCTTCCATAATGCGGTTTTCAACGTAAGAGGTAAATCCTTCGTTTAACCATAAATCTTCCCATGTGGCGTTAGTCACTAAGTTACCAGACCAAGAGTGTGCAAGCTCATGCGCAATCAGGTTAACGAGGCTTTTATCGCCGGCAACAACGGTTGGGGTGATAAATGATAAACGTGGGTTTTCCATGCCGCCAAACGGAAAGCTAGGTGGTAGCATAAGTAAGTCATAACGACCCCATGCATAGTCGCCGTACATGGCATTGGTTTTGTCGATCATCGCTTGGGTGTCATCAAACTCAGCAACTGAGGCATCTAAAATAGTCGGCTCTGCAAAAATACCGGTTTGCTTAGACATCGCTTTAAATTCTAGGTTACCCGCACCAATGGCAATTAAGTAAGGTGAAATTGCTTGCGGCATAGTGAACTGATAATCACCATCTTTATAAAGGGCATCTTTATTATCAGCGCTCATTACCGCACGAATATCTTCAGGGGTATGAATACGTGCAGAATAAGTCACGCGCATTGCTGGGGTGTCTTGCACTGGTATCCAACTACGTGCATGAATCGCTTGCGATTGGCTATACATAAACGGGTGCGTTTTGCTGGCTGTTTGCTCTGGCGTTAACCACTGTAAGCCCGACGCTTCTGGGCGACTGTTGTAGTAAATACGGACTTTTTCAGCTTGGTTTTTAAAAGTAATCGTTAGTTTTGAGCCTTTAACATCGTCGCGGTTAGCAAGGTTAAAACTAGCTTTGTGCCAATTGCCATTTGCTGTTTGATACATGACTTTATCAATATCAAGGTCACGGGTATCAAGTACTAGCTTTTTGCTACTGGCGTTTTGCCACTGCAGCGTATGCTCAACAAAACCTTCTAATTGCTTGTCGGCAAAGTCGATGTCTAAATCAAGGTTTAAATGTGTGGTGATAACATCATCAAGGTTGGCATAGGAATTTTGATCAATAGCGCTGGCCATTGCTTGCGAGCACATACCTGCCATAGCGAGGCTTAAAAAAAGAGGTGTGATTTTCATAATTACCTTGAGTACAAATAAAAAAGTGCAGGTTTTATATCATGATTGCTGCAGTGGGTTGAACAATTTTTACAAGCAGATGCGCAATTTGCGACGATGAGTTAAACTAGAGCGATTAATTATTGCTACCTTCAGAGGGCTTTGTGCCGCACTCATTACAACCCCTACATACATTTGCATTAAGTAGCCAATGCCAAAATTTCGTTGAAATTACCGACTTAGCGCAGCTTAAAAGCCAGTGCTTTAAAGTCCCTTTTTGCTTGTTGGGTGAGGGCAGTAATACTATTTTTTTAAATGACTATGCAGGCACGGTCATTAAAATGGCAACCCAAGGCATTACTATCACTGAGCGCTCGGATGACTTTTTAGTTAGTGTGGCGGGCGGTGAAAATTGGCATCAATTAGTGACCTACTTGCTGGAGCAAAGTATTGCAGGGTTTGAAAACCTAGCGCTCATACCCGGTACTGTCGGCGCTGCACCAGTGCAAAATATTGGTGCCTATGGCGTAGAAATAGCACAGTTTATAGAAGCTGTTGATTATTTTGCTATTGATAGCGGCAGCTTTAAATCTTTAACTAATCAACAATGTCAGTTTGCTTATCGTGAATCGGTGTTTAAACACGCGCTAAAAAATAAAGCAGTGATCACCCAAGTGCATTTTAAGTTGCCCAAAAAATGGCAACCAGTGCTCAGCTATGGACCGCTGCAGCAATTAAAAAATCCAACTCCACAGCAAGTGTGCGCGCAAGTGATACAAACGCGTAATAGCAAACTCCCAAACCCTTATAAACTGGCTAATGCGGGCAGCTTTTTTAAGAACCCTATTATCACCAATAGTGACTTAGCGCAGTTAATTGCTAAATACCCTGAGGTGCCTCACTACCCGCATGGTGATGGTCACCATAAAGTGGCTGCAGGGTGGTTAATAGAGCAAGCGGGATTAAAGGGATATAAAATTGCGGGGATTGAAGTGCATCAACAGCAAGCGCTGGTACTGGTTAATCATGGTAATAGTACAGGGAATGATTTAATTAATATGATTGCCCACATTCAGGATATTGTTTTAACACGTTACAACATAAGCTTAGAGCACGAAGTGCGATTAATTGATCAGTACAATGAATGCCATATCTCTTTGGAGCAATCAGCATGAAGGCACCTGACGGTAATAAGTTGGCCATTTTAAATGCGCTCAATAAAGGCGGGTTTGTCTCTGGGCAAGCACTGGGTAATGAATTAGGAATAAGTCGCGCGGCGGTAAGTAAGCATATTCAAAGCTTACAAGCTATGGGCCTAGATGTATTTAAAGTAACAGGTAAAGGCTATAGCTTAAATAACCATGTTGGTTTGCTTAATCAGCAAAGCATACAGCAGCACTATGCTGCTTTAGGCGCAAATACTGCGAATATTGAAGTGCAACCACTGATTGACTCAACCAACAGCGAGTTAATGCGCCGCATTCAAGCTAAAGCAGCGCTCGAATCGGGCGCCGTGATTGTAGCCGAAATGCAGCAAGCAGGGCGGGGGCGTCGAGGGCGAGTATGGCAATCACCCTTTGGTGCTAACTTATACTACAGTTATTTTTGGCGCTTAGACGATGGCTTACAAGCCGCTATGGGTGTATCGATTGCTGTTGGTTTAGCTGTGTATGATGCGATAAAAGCACTTTATGCTATTGAAGTAGAGCTTAAATGGCCAAACGACATTTATATAAAAAAACAAAAACTCGCAGGTGTCTTGGTCGAGTTAGACGGGCAGCCACAAGGACCCTGTCAGTTAGTGATAGGGGTTGGTATTAATTTAAATATGCCAGAAAGTGCCAGTCAGCACATTGACCAAGCATGGACAGATTTAAGTCAGCACACCCAGCAGCTAGATAAAAATCAACTAGTAGCTTCATTAACTTATTGCTTAGAGCAGCGCTTAGTGCAATATCGCGAGAATGGCTTACAAACTATGTATAAACAATGGAATGCATTAAATGCATTTGCTGGTCAACAGGTAGAGCTTAATACCGGGCATCGCAGTTGGCGGGGAATTTGTGAAGGCATAGATGCGCACGGTGGTGTACGTATTCGCCAAGACGGTGAAGTGAAAAGTTATTATGGCGGCGAGATTTCATTAAGAAAGGCGCAAGCATGAGATTGTTAATTGATGTAGGTAATACCTCACTCAAAGCCGTATTGTGGCAAAACGAGCAAATACAGCCGTGCGATATTAATAATATCCCATGGCAGCAAATCACGGTTGTTGTTTACGCTTGTGTGGGTCGTAGTGAATTACTCAAACAGCTATTAGAGCAAGCTCAAACACATAACATTGATTGCTTTGAAGCATCGGTTAGTCGTGAACTCAGTACGTTGCATTGTGCGTATCAGCAAGTCGGTAATTTGGGCATAGATAGGTGGTTAGCACTTATTAGTGGTTATACGCTTTACCCTAATACGGCTGCAATTGTTGTTGATGCCGGCACGGCAACGACTATAGACGTCCTTAATGATGATGGGCAGCACTTAGGTGGTTGGATATTACCAGGGCTTGATTTAATGACCCGATCACTTACTCAAAATACCCAGCGCGTATTTGATGATGCAAACACGCCATTTGCTAATGAGCTTGGCAAAAACACCCCTAATGGATTAAAAAATGGTGCATTAGTGGCAACTATTGGCGCAATTGAGCAAGCAAAGCGGCATTTAAATACAAAAAATAGCCTTTTAATTTTTGCTGGTGGTTATGGTCAGCTATTACAAGGGCATTTTCCACAGAGTATTTTCGACCCAATGCTAGTAATGAAAGGCTTAAATTACTGGTACGAGTTGGCTAAAAAGAGTTAAAAACAACAAAAAAACCGCTTTTTGCGCGAATAGTGAGCGTTTGAAGCATAAAATCACATTTTTTTTAATTTTTTGGTTGCATCCCAATAAACCTTACTCTAGAATCTCGCCCCGTACTAAAGCAGTGCCGACTTAGCTCAGCTGGTAGAGCAACTGACTTGTAATCAGTAGGTCAACCGTTCGACTCGGTTAGTCGGCACCACTTTCCTTTTACCGGAAGTGCTTAGTATAAAGAATTATCGTGGAGGGGTTCCCGAGCGGCCAAAGGGATCAGACTGTAAATCTGACGGCTCAGCCTTCGCTGGTTCGAATCCAGCTCCCTCCACCACTTTATTCTAGACGGTTAGAGGTAGTTTAAGAACAGGTTCCTTAAAGCGGGCATCGTATAATGGCTATTACCTCAGCCTTCCAAGCTGATGATGCGGGTTCGATTCCCGCTGCCCGCTCCAATTTGATGATGCTGATATAGCTCAGTTGGTAGAGCGCACCCTTGGTAAGGGTGAGGTCGGCAGTTCAAATCTGCCTATCAGCACCAGTCAATCGAATCTCCTTAAACACTTCCTTTATCTGTCAGAAAAAAACTATTTGAAATTTGAAAAAATTAACTTAATCTACCTATGGTGGATTATTTTCATATGTAATCTAGATACACAAAACTGATAGGTTCCGTCATGGCAAAAGCAAAGTTTGAACGCGTAAAACCGCACGTAAACGTAGGTACAATCGGCCACGTTGACCACGGTAAAACGACATTAACAGCAGCAATCACTAACGTACTTGCAAAAGTATACGGCGGTGTTGCTAAAGATTTCGCATCAATCGATAACGCTCCAGAAGAGCGCGAGCGTGGTATCACAATCTCAACTTCACACGTTGAGTACGATACACCAACTCGTCACTACGCACACGTAGATTGTCCTGGACACGCCGATTATGTTAAAAACATGATCACTGGTGCTGCTCAAATGGATGGCGCTATCTTAGTAGTAGCTGCGACTGACGGTCCTATGCCACAAACTCGTGAGCACATCCTACTTTCTCGCCAAGTTGGCGTTCCTTACATCGTTGTGTTCATGAACAAATGTGACATGGTTGATGATGAAGAGCTACTTGAGCTAGTAGAAATGGAAGTTCGTGAACTTCTTTCTGAGTACGACTTCCCAGGTGATGACTTACCACTAATTCAAGGTTCTGCACTTAAAGCACTTGAAGGCGAAGAGCAATGGGAAGCTAAAATCATTGAGCTTGCAGAAGCTCTTGATTCTTACATTCCAGAGCCAGAGCGTGACATCGATAAGCCATTCATCATGCCTATCGAAGACGTTTTCTCAATCCAAGGTCGTGGTACTGTTGTAACTGGCCGTGTTGAAGCTGGTATCATCAACGTGAATGACGAAGTTGAAATCGTTGGTATCAAGGACACTACTAAGTCTACTTGTACTGGTGTTGAGATGTTCCGTAAGCTTCTTGACGAAGGTCGTGCTGGTGAGAACATTGGTGCACTTCTACGTGGTACTAAGCGTGAAGACGTTGAACGTGGTCAAGTACTAGCTAAGCCTGGTTCAATCAAGCCACACACTACATTCACTTCAGAAGTATACGTACTTTCGAAAGATGAAGGTGGTCGTCATACTCCATTCTTCAAAGGTTACCGTCCACAGTTCTACTTCCGTACAACTGACGTAACTGGTGACGTACAGTTACCAGAAGGCGTAGAAATGGTAATGCCTGGTGATAACGTTAAGATGACAGTAACTCTAATCGCGCCAATCGCGATGGACGAAGGTCTTCGTTTCGCTATCCGTGAAGGTGGCCGTACTGTAGGTGCTGGTGTTGTAGCAACTATCGTTGAGTAATAATTAACTTTTAAGTTAATTGTTAGAAAAAGGTCACTTCGGTGGCCTTTTTTAATGTCTGCGATTTACGTCATGTGAAGGTGGCGCTGTTACCTTAGGCGTAGGTGCTTTGTAGCAACGTTCAACGAGTAATAGTTAGCCTAAGCTAATTAATACTAAAAAAACCCGAGCTTAGTCTCGGGTTTTTTAATGCCTGAATAAAAGTGTTTAGTTTTCAGCTATCAGCTATCAGTAGCTTGGTGTTAAATTATACTTAACACATAAAAAAGCACGACTTTAAGCCGTGCTATTAATTAAACTTTTTGACAACTGACAACTGACAACTGACAACTGACAACTGACAGCTTACAAGCTAGTGTTTTTTCGCATACGCCTCAGCTTGCTTCCATACTCTTAGTGTATTGCCGCTTAAAATCTTTTTAATGTCTGTATCGCTGTAACCTCTGTCCATCAAACCTTGAACTAGGTTAGGGTAGCTAGATACATCCTTTAAACCGATAGGCAGTGAGTCACCTACACCGTCGTAATCAGAGCCAATACCAACATGATCGATACCAATTAGCTTCACAACGTGATCAATATGATCAAGTACTTGCTCAAGGCTGGCAAATGGGAATGGGTTTTTAGCGCGGTACATCGCATCAAAATCTTTAGCTACTTTTTTACCTTCTTCAGTAATTGTTTGCTTTTTACTTTTGAATTGATCGTACCAACTTCCGGCTTTTGAAGTAACAAAACTTGAACCAAAGTTAATTTGAATCACACCACCGTTCTTCTTAAGGGCTAACAGCATGTCGTCATTCATATTACGCTCAAAACCCGGTGTGTATTTACGTAGTGATGAGTGTGACGCAATAACAGGTGTATTAGACAATTCCATTACTTGATAAAATGCATCGTCCGAAATATGCGATACATCAATCAGCATTCCTATATTATTCATTTCAGCAACCAGCTCTTTGCCGAATGGGCTTAAGCCTTTCCACTTGCGACGAATATCGTATGATGAGTCAGAAATATGATTGCTTTGCGAGTGAGCTAGGGTGATGTAACGTACGCCACGATCAAAGAAGTGTTGTAGGTTTTTCATTTCGCCCTCGATAGGCGATCCATTTTCCATCCCCATGGCAATCGACATTTTACCTTGCTTAAATTGTGCTTCTATATCGCTTGTTGAGCTGGCAATGGCAAACTTATCTGGGGCACGAAACGCAATCGCTTCCATACCATCAATCAATTGATTCGCTAATTGAAAGCTTTTCCCTTTGCCTTCAAACTCTAAATGGGCAGGAATATAAATCGACATAAATGGCGCATTTAAGCCGCCTTTTACTGCACGAGGGTAGTCAAAATCGCCACCTTCAGTGGCTTTAGTTACATCCGCCCATTTATCATGAATACGGTAAGGTACATCAATGTGGGTGTCGATTAAAATGGTATCGTGAGCAAGCTTAATTGCTTTATCTGAAGGGGTTATTTCAGCGCTGACTGCGCCGGTTAATGCAATCGACATTGCAGCAACTAGTGAGCTTAGTTTTATCATTTATAATGGCTCTTTGAGTTAAAAAAGCCATTGTCTATTTTTACGCCGTGTCTGACAAGTTTACTCGTCGAATTGCGCTTCACTTTGCAGTGCTTTGAATTCACTTTTAGAGATTATGGTGACCGATTCGTGCAGTTCAGAGAAAAACACCATAGCTTCGCCGCTTTTTAATTGCTGATTTACTTGCGCCACTTTACTTTGTATACTGAATTCTTGTTCGCCATAATCTGTGCCTTCACGCAGTACATAGCTTTCAATTAGGTTGTACAGTGTGTCTTTATCAAGTTGTTCAAAAGGAATAATCATAGTCACTCTTTATCGGTGTTATTAAATACACATTGCTTAAAATAATTAGGCACCACTTGCTCTAACCAATACACCGGTTTAAACGGGTTGTTACCGCTAATAAAGCCAACGTGGCCGCCTTTTTCAGAGATACGCAGCGTAACATGCTCGCTTACATCCTGACTACTTGGAACTGCTTTAATCGACAGCATAGGGTCGTCTTTAGCATGAATAATTAGTGTAGGTGTCGCAATATCTTTTAAATACGGCATTGCACTGGCTTTTTCGTAGTAATCGTGTGCATTTTCAAAACCATGTAACGGTGCTGTAAGCTGGTTATCGAACTCTAATAAATCATCAATTTCCATTAATTGATCAGTGGTGATCGGTATCTGCTGTTTAATTTGCGGTAACTTACGTTGCATCGATTTTTTCATTCGATCGAGCAAGTATTTTTGATAAATTTTCCCCAAGCTTTTACGAATAACATCACTAGATGATGACAAATCATAGGGCGCAGATATCACGGCGGCTGCACTAAGCGGGCAGTGAATCTGTTCTTCACCTAAGTACTTAGCCAGTACATTGCCACCTAATGAAAAACCCACCGCCACAATCGGACGATTTGGAAATTGTTGTTTTAAATGATTAATAAAAAAAGCTAAATCGGCGGTGTCGCCACTATGGTAGGCTCTTGGTAAGCGATTTACTTCGGTTGAACAGTTTCTAAAGTGCATCAATACGACAGCAAAGCCTTGCTTTTTTAATGCCTTCATCATGCCTTTGGCATAGAAACTGTTTATGTTGCCTTCAAGCCCATGAAGTACCACTGCAAGCGGGGCTGTTTCGTTATGCGGGAGTGACCAAGCAAGCTCGATGAAGTCACCGTCTGGCGTATCAAGTTGCGCAAGTTCGTAGCGAGTATGGTGAAAAGGGCGAAAAAAACGCGGCATTATGGTTTGAACGTGTCGGTTGGTCATCCACCATGCGGGTTTGAACTTAGGGATCATGTCTGTACTACGCACTTTGCAATAAACGAAGCGCTAGTGTAGCAAATTTTTTATATTTAAAAATAAAAAGCGCCTAATCAGTAAACTAATAAGGCGCTTTGTGCGTCGTGCTTAATGCTGTTCTTTAATGTCTGCATCGTGTACTTTTTTCATGAAAAAATACACAAAGAAGAGGCATAAACTAATAACGACGCCTAAAAATCCAAATGATAAAAATAGTACTGGGTCGCTAAAAAAATCTCTAAAGAATACGTCCATAATTGCCTCCTGATGTCTATGGGGTAATCATAGGCTGGCTCAGTAGTGCTTGATATGATCCAGATCAAGCTATTTTCCTGATTATAAAAAGAGCCGTAAAGAAGTTGATTTGGATCAAGTTGGTTGGATAGAGCATAGCGAAACCCAACGAGAGCTAATGATAAAAAGCAGTTACAAGGTAATGAATTACTGTGGATTGTCATTTATGACGATAATTTTTGCTGTAATTGTTTTCCTCTAAAGCGTAGCGTCTCTAAACCTCTTTGTGAGTCAGTCATTTAAAGATCTTTTTGCACAAAGAGAACAGAATGAGAAGTAAATGAGGGCAGACCCAAACAGCAAGGCAGTTAATTTTTTAGCTTTTTACAGTTCCCTCTAAAAGCGCAGTGTCTCTTACACTCTTTGTGAATAAGTTACTTAAGATCCTTGATACACAAAGAGAAAACAATGAGTAGCAAATGAGGGTAACCAGGCTGCTGATCGCTGACAGCCAAAACGAATAGCTAGGAACGAATAGCTTACAAATACAGCGCACTATTATCTGGCGCTGTGCATGCTAATAACTCAAGCCTATTAACTGCATTGATCAACATCTGTTGCTGCTGTTTTTCAAGCTTGAGCTCAGCACTGAGTAGCTCTTTACGAATTACAGCGTAATCGGCAATCTCGGTTTGATTGGCTTTTAAATAGGCGCGTGTGGCTCGTAGGGGCTTCAATACCAGCTTATCAAACTCACTAATTGATTGCTCAAGCTTATTTAGTTGTGTTTGGCTAATTGTTAGATTGAGAGAATCTAGGTAATACAACAACAAACACAGATTTACGTTTTTACCTTGCTGGGTTTGGTAATTTAATAGGCGCGCTTGCATGCCATCTTCGCTATAAAGCTGACATGCAAATTGCCAAAAGTTGTCGCTATTAAGCAAGTTCATCGGCGAATGCCTGCTCTTTTTGTTCCATTTCTTCAAGGGCCATAAGTAGCTCTTCTTCAACATCGTTAAGCTTAGGCGTAAGTGTGGCTTGTTTAGTAATTAACTCTTTAAGCTTGCCTTTATTTTCGTCGTTATAGAGGGTGTTATCGCCTAGTGCCTCTTCAACGTCAGCTAGTTCTGCAGCAAATTTATCTAATTGCTTTTCAAGTTTTTCAATTTGCTTTTTAAGCGGTTGAATCGCTTTTCTAAACTCGGCCTCTAAGCGCTTTTGCTCTTTACGGTTAACTTGAGAGTGGGCTTTTGGCTCTTCGTCGGTGTCGTTTTTAGCGGCTTCTTTATTTGCATTAAGTAGCCACTGATAATACGCGTCTAGGTCGTAGCCAAATTGAGTGACCTCGCCATTATCAACTAAATAAAATTCATCGGCGGTATTTTTAAGCATATGGCGATCATGCGATACCGTAACCATAGCGCCTTCAAAGCCTTGTAATGCCATAACTAAAGCGTGGCGCATTTCTAAATCAAGGTGGTTGGTTGGCTCATCGAGTAGTAGTAAATTTGGTTTTTGATAAACCAACATAGCCAGTACTAAACGGGCTTTTTCACCGCCAGAAAAGGGAGCTACAGGGTCGAGTGCTTTATCGCCTACAAAGGCAAAACCGCCTAAAAAGTCACGCAATGATTGTTCGCTGGCTTTAGGGTTTAAGCGTTGCAGGTGAGTGACGGCACTGGCTTTTAAATCTAGAGACTCAAGTTGATGCTGCGCAAAGTAGCCAATGTTTAAGCCTTGATGCTGAAACACTTCACCTGCTTGAGGTTGTAAGTCACCTGATAGTAATTTAATCAGTGTTGATTTACCTGCGCCATTTCTACCCAGTAGTGCAATACGGCTGCCTGGTACTAAGTTCAGCTTAATACTGTTTAAAATTGTGACATCGCCATAACCGGCTTTGGCTTTGTCGAGCGTCATTAACGGGTTAGGCAGAGCGGTTGGCTCGGCAAATTCAAAATCAAATGGTGAGTCAACATGTGCTGGGGCAAGTTTTTCCATGCGCTCTAGCGCTTTAACACGGCTTTGTGCCTGTTTGGCTTTACTGGCTTTGGCTTTAAAGCGGGTAATGAACTGCTCTAGGTGGGCAATTTGCTCTTGTTGTTTTTCAAACATGGCTTGCTGCTGCAATAGGCGCTCAGCTTTTTGGCGTTCAAACTGCGAGTAGTTACCTTTGTACACATTAATAAGTTGTTTATCTATATGCCAAATTTGATCAACCACAGCATCTAAAAACTCACGGTCGTGAGAAATAAGTACTAGCGTGCCGGTGTAGGCACGTAAAAAACGCTCGAGCCAATACACGGCATCTAAATCAAGGTGGTTTGTTGGCTCATCCAGTAACAGTAAGTCGGCATCGCGAATAAGCGCTTGGGCTAAGTTTAAGCGCATGCGCCAACCACCCGAAAATGCACTTACCGGGTTTTCTATTTGATTATTGGCAAAGCCTAAACCATGTAACAGCTCACCTGCTTTGGCTTCAATGCTATAGCCTTTAATATTTTCAAGCTGAATATGCACTTTAGCTTGAGTGTCGCCATCGTTATTTTGCTCGGCTTCACGAAGCGCTATACGCAGTGCGTAGTATTCAGGGTGGCCTTGCAGTACGTAATCTATGGCGCTTATTTCAAGGGCGGGGGTTTCTTGCTTTACCGAGGCCAGTGACCAATCTTTAGGAATACTGCAATTACCACCATCTAACGAAAGCTCAGACTTTAATAAACTAAATAGTGTTGACTTACCACAGCCATTGGCACCAACAAGACCCACTTTGTGCTCTGGGAATAATGTAGCCGATGCATTTTTTAATAAAGCTTTGCCACCGCGAAGCAGTTCTATTTCTGAGATTTGGATCATAAATACGTTACTTTACTGTGCCTTGATTGAATTGCCGCCATTATAACACGGATCTTATTAGCCATATCAATCGTATCAAGTAGGCAAATATTGCGATAAAATAACGTTAGTCAAAACGGTAGGAAAAGCGAAGTGAAACATAAAAAACGATTTATTGCTGGAGCAACGTGTCCTGAGTGTAAAACTATGGATATGTTAATGCTTTACAAAGAGCACGACGTAGAAAAAGTTGAATGTATGCAGTGTGGTCATAAAATGGCTCAACCAGAGCAGGCTGTGCAGGCATCAACACGCCAATTTGAACAGATCATTGGCGTGTTTAATCCAGGCGACTAGCGCCTTGCTAGTGCTGCTTAATAATGCGGCGGCGGTGGCTCTGGCATATTCGACATCATAGGCTGTGATGACTGCGATTCTTTGAGTTTTTCAGCCAGCAACTCGGTTTGGCGCTTTATTTTTGCCAACTGTTGCTGGTGAACTTTTATTTCATCATTTAAAATTTCAATCGTTTCGTCTTGAAAAGCCACTTTAGCCTCAAGTTCCATTAACCGATGTTCAATTGTGTTCATTTGGTTCTCGTATAATAAAGCGCTCAGCGATTCCGCTTGAGCTTTCAGTTAACAATGATTTACCGTTATCTGTAAATGTCACATCAAGTACCACTGCTGATTTTGGCTTGCTGCCTTCTCGCGGGGTCACTTGCCATGTTTGAATTTTTTCACCACTATTTAGCTGCCATAAATCCACTCGTTTGTTTGGTGAACCTGTTGCTAATAAAGTGCCTTGGTCGTTAAAGCGCACCGCAGTAAAAATTTTCTGACGCGCAATATACTTTAGTTTACTGACAAGGTCACCTGTAGTCAGCCTCCATACATTTGCTTGTGCCATACTGTCGGCGGTAAAAGCATAACGCCCTTGAGGATCTAAAGCGACTTGGGTCACTCTGGTTGGGTGATTAAAGCGATGAATAACTTGTCCACTTTGGGTATCCCATAAGTAGGCCACATAATCGTTTGAGCCGCTCAATGCATAGCGCCCATTAGGTGATAGGTCTACAGTGTTTACTTTATCTTGGTGGCCTAAAAATTCAATGCGTCTGCCAGTATTAAGGTTTATAAATACTACAACGCCATCGCTACGCCCGTACACAACACTGTTGCCTTGGTTACTAATGGCAATATCGCGGATGCTGGCTTTTTGTATTTTATAAAAACCTTTATTTTTTCCTGAGGCAATATCCCAAACGGCGAAGGTGGTTTTTTCGGCGGTAACAGCCACGCTATTATCAAAAGCAATGGCTACAGCGTAAACAAGGCTGTCTTGCGCTTGTTGTTGAAACCATTGGTATTTAAGGGCTTGCTGTTGATTATCCCAAAGTGCGACCCCATGATTGATAGAAGACACTAAGCTGTATTGACCATCATGCGAGAGTGCGGATGAGAAAGCACCTTGTGCCGTGTGCTCAAAGCTAGCCACTGCTTGTTGTTTTTCATCACTACATGCAATTGTTAATAAACAGCAGGTAGCAACTAAAAAAGTACGAAATAACGACATATTACAGGTATTTCCTCTTAACTCTTCGTGACTGAGAGGTTAGACTAGGTTGCGAAAAACGCCTAGGTTGTTTGTCTAATCACTGGATATGTTTTTAGTTTAGCTATTAAACAAGCAGCCTACCATGTAGGCCGTTAATCTTTAACTAGTAATATTACAATAAATGACAACTGCAAAGTGTGTCGGAGATTTAAAATGAGAAAGACGATTAAATTGTCATTGATTGCAGCGTCAGTTTTAGCGCTTACAGCTTGTAATCAAGAAGCAAAAAAAGAGCAAGCAGACGTTAAACTAGATACTGTAGCGCAACAACAAGCATACGGTATTGGTGCATCTGTAGGTAACTTTTTAAATAAAGACCTAGCGGATAAAAAAGAAATTGGTATCGAATTAGATCAAGCATTATTAATGCGTGGTTTTGAAGATGCACTTGCCGGTAATGCTAAAATTGACGAAGAAAAAATTCGTGAAGTATTAACAGCATTAGATGAGTCAGTGCGTACTAAACAAGAAGAAAAAGCAAAGGTAGAGTCTGAAAAAAGCAAAGTTGAGGGTGAAAAATACCTAGCTGATAATGCTAAAAAAGAAGGCGTAATGGTTACTGAGTCTGGTTTACAGTACGAAGTAATGAGCGAAGGCGAAGGCGCAAAACCAGTTGCAACTGATGTGGTTAAAGTACATTACAAAGGCACATTGTTAGACGGTACTGAGTTCGATAGCTCTTACTCACGTAACGAGCCAACAACTTTCCCACTAAACCGTGTTATTCCTGGTTGGACTGAAGGCTTACAGCTTATGCCTGTAGGTTCTAAGTATAAGTTTACTATTCCTTCAGACCTTGCTTACGGCGACCGTGACTTAGGTAAAATCCCTGCTAATTCAACACTTATTTTTGAAGTTGAATTATTAGAAATTCAAAATGATGCAGAAGCTGCCGCTGCAGAATAAGCGTTATTGATTAATAAAAAAGGGACTCAAGGTCCCTTTTTTATTGTGTTGAATAACTAATTAGTCAGTGTGATTAGAATATAAGTTATCAATTAACTCATCTTCAAGTGCAAAGCGCGCTTCTAGTGCTTCACCCATGACTGATAGATCGTTATCAAATCCGGTTAATAAATCTTCTGCATCTACCTCTGCGTATTTATCGTTGAAATCCAGAGCAATGTCTGTGGTATCTGAAATACGTGGGTATATAGTATTAGCAAGCTGCTGGCTTTCTAGGCCTTTCTTTTCGCAAGCTTTGGCAATATCGTCGTACACTTCAAAGTGGCCGGCTGATAGGTAATCCATTAAGATTTGACAAAATGCTTGAATTTGAGACGGTTCAGGCAAAGATTGATCTTTTTTCTCGTAAGGTGAAAAGCCCGCAATCTTACAATAAAGTACAATTAGCTCTTGGCGTTCGTTTAACCAATTGTCGATGACCGTATGGCTACCCCCCCACTTTTGTTGAGCTTTTTCTACACGCTTCAGCATAATTCTTCTCCTAAGCTGGGTTGGATTTTTAATTGGTATTAATGTTTATATTATCCAAGATATATTTAATTGACGTGTATATCAACAAGTAAAATAGATGTAATACCAGAGAGAGTTTTGTTTAAGGGAATAAGTTGTAAGTATTTATTTCAGGCAAGAAAAAACCACCTATTACGGTGGTTTAATTTCTTTATTAGGCTTGTTTAAACAAGCATTCTTATTTTTATTAGAGATTTTTATTATTTTTATATTAACGATTTTTGTTATTGTTTTGTTAACGCGGGAGTAACAATATCAAGCTTTTTTAAATGTTGCAAATAGTTTAATGAAAAGTTTTTTTATTAACGTTTGTTTGGTTGTTTTGTGTACAAAAAGAAGTGAAAATTAAAAATTACTTGATCTGGCGCTACTCTGTGGCGATTTAATCGCTTAGCGATAGAGGGGGCGCGAATATGGTGGTACAATCTTGCACAATTTCTAAAAGCCCTAGGACTCTATACGCTATGAGCGAATTAAAAAACGACCGTTATTTACGTGCCCTTGCCAAGCAACCTGTTGATGTCACGCCAGTATGGATGATGCGTCAAGCAGGGCGTTATTTACCTGAATACCGTGCTACACGTGCACAAGCGGGCGATTTTATGAGCCTGTGTAGAAATGCAGAGTTAGCCTGTGAAGTTACATTACAGCCTTTGCGCCGTTACCCGTTAGATGCCGCTATTTTATTTAGTGATATTTTAACTATTCCCGATGCAATGGGATTAGGCTTGTACTTTGAAACGGGTGAAGGCCCTAAGTTTGAACGTCCAATTTCGTCACTAGCTGATGTTAAAAAAATTCCTAAACTCGATCCTACCGATGAGCTTGGCTATGTAATGAACGCCGTGAGCACCATTCGTCGTGAACTTAAAGGTGAAGTGCCATTAATTGGTTTTTCGGGTTCGCCTTGGACACTTGCAACTTATATGGTTGAAGGCGGAAGCAGTAAAGTTTTTGGTAAAATCAAAAAAATGGCCTTTGCTGAGCCACAAACACTGCATTTATTGCTTGATAAGCTAGCTGATTCAGTGATTGATTATTTAAACGCGCAAGTTAAAGCGGGTGCACAATCACTAATGATATTTGACTCATGGGGCGGGGTATTGAGCCCACGTGACTACAATGAGTTTTCACTGCAGTATATGCATAAAATCGTTGATGGCTTAATTCGCGAAAATGACGGCCGTAAAGTACCCGTTACTTTATTCACTAAAAATGGTGGCCAATGGATTGAGGCAATTGCAGCAACAGGTTGTGATGCAGTAGGCCTAGATTGGACTATTAATATTGGTGATGCTAAACGTCGTGTTGGCGATAAAGTGGCGCTACAAGGCAATATGGACCCATCAATGCTTCACGGCACGCCAGATCGTATTCGCCAAGAAGTGGGTACTATTTTAGAAGACTTTGGTACAGGCAATGGTCATGTATTTAACTTAGGTCATGGTATTACACCAGATGTTGACCCAGAAAATGCCGGTGTATTTATTAACGCCGTGCATGAGCTAAGTGCGCAATATCATAAATAGTTTCTAAATAACGATGAGTTATTAAAAAAGCCCGCTTGATTCAAGCGGGCTTTTTGTTACCTAGCGTTAAATATTACTTAAACAAGCGGTTTAAGCCATTTAATGCCGCAACCCGATAGGCTTCTGCCATAGTTGGGTAGTTAAACGTTGTATTTACAAAGTAGTCTATGGTGTTGCCACCATTTTTTTGTTCCATTATAGCTTGGCCAATGTGAACAATTTCAGAGGCACGCTCACCAAAGCAATGTACGCCAAGTACTTCTTTGGTTTCAGTGTGGAACAATATTTTTAAGCTCCCCACATCGGTGCCTGCAATTTGTGCGCGTGCTAAGTGTTTAAATTGCGCACGTCCCACTTCGTACGGTACTTTTGCAGCAGTTAATTGCTGCTCTGTTTTACCGACAGAACTCATCTCAGGGATAGTATAAATACCGGCTGGAATATCAATAATCAACTTTTCATCGCAGTTACCACAAGCGATGGCATCAGCGGCAATTCGACCTTGATCAAAGGCAGCACTAGCAAGGCTTGGGTAGCCAATCACATCACCTACCGCATATACGTTATCTACTTCAGTTTGGTAGGTTTCGTTTACTTTTACTTGTCCGCGGCTATCTGCTTTTAAGCCAATCGCTTCTAAATTCAGTGTATCAGTATTACCGGTTCGGCCATTGGCAAATAAAATACAGTCAGCCTTTACACGTTTACCTGATTTTAAATGCATGATAACGCAGTCATCGCGGGTTTCAATGCGATCAAATTCTTCGTTATGACGAATAACAATACCGCTATTCCAAAAGTGGTAGCTCAATGCATCTGATATTTCAGTATCCATAAATGCCAGTAAACGATCGCGAGTATTAACTAAATCTACCTTGGCACCTAGCCCTTTAAAAATAGACGCATATTCACAGCCAATTACACCCGCGCCGTATATAAGTACGCGATGAGGGTCGTGTTCAAGGCCTAAAATGGTGTCACTTTCATAAATACGCGAATGGGTGAAATCCACACCTGGTGGGCGATACGGTCGTGAGCCAGTAGCAATAACAATTGTTTTTGCGGTTAGTCGTTCAGTGGAGCCGTCATTGCGTCTAACTTCAATAGTGTGCTTATCAACAAAACTAGCATCACCTTGAAACATATGAATGCGGTTACGATCATAAAAGCTGCTGCGTAAGTTTGATTGCTTTGAAATTACCGAACTGGCATGGCGTAATATATCAGGGAAAGTGAGCCTCGTAGGACGTTCGCCTACGTTAAACAAAGGGTTCGCTTTGTATTCAATATAGCGGCTAACCGAATGACGAAGTGCTTTTGAAGGAATGGTTCCCCAGTGAACACAGCCACCACCTACGGCAGTTTGACGTTCAATCACCGCTACTTTTTTGTTACTTTTAGAGAGGTTCATAGCGGTCCCTTCACCGCCAGGACCCGTGCCAATAATGATTGCATCATATTGGTAGCTCACGGGTACTTTTTTCTTTTCTGGTTGTTTGGCCACAGCCACTCCTATTTTAACTAAAAGAGGCTTTTAATAACCTCGCATTAAGTGCTAGCCATGCCTGTTTTTGTGTTTCCCAGGCGGCTTCAAGCTCGTGATATTGTGCCATTAATGCCGACCTTTCACACTGCTTTGCCATATTATTTTTTTTAGCTTCCAACACTTGTTTTTGTAATGAGCAATAGTTTTGCAGCTTTTTAAGTAGCAAATCGTACTCTTGTTGTAATAATGTAAGCTTATCTTGCGCTAAAGGCAATTTTGCAAGGCGACCTTGTGTTTTACTCATTAAGGTTTCTGCTTTGGCTTTTTCGATGCGCTCAACCGGTGTGCGCTTTAATTTACTTGCTAAACCAATGGCAGCGAGTGAGCGGATCATCCATTTTGTTGGGTCGTAATGAAACCATTTAATGCCATTGCGGTAATCGCTGGCAAAAATATGATGGAAGTTATGATAACCCTCACCGTAGGTAAACAGTGCTAAAAAGCCATTGTCTCTCGCGGTATTTTTTTCAGTGTAAGGGCGTGAACCCCAAATATGCGCTACTGAGTTAATAAAAAAGGTAAAGTGTTGGCTCAGTACTAAACGCAATAAGCCAGCTAACAGTAACATGCCCCATATATCACCAAGCATTAAGCCGAGTGCTAGTGGTAAACCAACATTCATGGCAATCACCAGCTTTAAGTAATGCTTGTGCTGCCACATAACAATTTTATTTCGCTGTAAATCACGACAGTTGCTGTAGTCATCGTAGCTGTCGCCTTGGTAGTCACGTAGCATCCAACCAATGTGACTATACCAAAAGCCATTTGTGGCGGCATAAGGGTCTTTAACTGGGTCATCAACTTGACCATGGTGAATTCGATGATCGCTGCTCCAATGCAATGCACTGTTTTGAAGCGCAAAGGCACCACCAAGGGCAAAAATAAATTCAACTACAGGGTGAGCATTATAGGTTTTATGCGCCCATAAGCGATGGTAGCCTGCGGTGATCGATAACCCCGCAAAAAACATGCAAGCGATAAAAGCAACCCATTGTGTGCCTGTAAAGCCATAGTTAAACCCATACCAAGGTACAAGTGTAATAGCAGCCAAAAACGTCAGGCTAAAGAAAAGGACGTTGGTCCATATAATTGGTGGTTTTTTCATGTTTCTCATTTCTCAGCGTACAACTGTACGCTAAAATAATATTTCAATCTGCTGCCGTCAAGTATTAGACTGTACTATTAGCTATTTTTTTAATTAAAAATTTATTACAAATTCACTCAGGGAGCTGTTGATGTCGGGTGTTAGAGCACAACAGAAACAAAAAACACGACAAGCATTAATTGAAGCTGCATTTAATCAACTTAGTGCTGATCATAGCTTTTCTAATTTAAGCTTGCGTGAAGTAGCACGCGAAGCTGGTATTGCGCCTACCTCTTTTTATCGTCACTTTAAAGATATGAACGAGTTGGGCTTAACCATGGTTGATGAAGCGGGTTTAACCCTGCGCCAGCTGATGCGCCAAGCTCGCAGACGAATAGCCAGTGGTGGCAGTGTAATCAACACCTCTGTGGTTACTTTTATGGAGTTTATTGATAACTCAAGCAATCAGTTTAGACTTTTATTGCGTGAACGATCAGGTACCTCAAAAGCATTTAGAGCAGCAGTGGCACGTGAAGTGAAACACTTTATTTTAGAGCTCGCACATTATTTAGAAAGTGAAACCCCCTGCGATGCTATTCATGCGTATATTCAGGCAGAAGCCATGGTTACGTTGGTATTTAATGCAGGTGCTGAAGCGCTTGATATTGAAGGTCAGCAACGCGATGAACTGATTGAGCGAGTTATATGGCAGTTACGTTATATTACGCGCGGCGCGTCAAATTACGTACGTACTGAAAATAAAGAATAAATATTAAAAAAGTTAAAATAAGCGCTGTATTTTACAGCGCTTATTAATTTAAACCTGCCCAAGGATTAAGTTGGCTATTTTATTCTATTATCTAGTTTTTCTTGAATTTTAAATCCCAAAAAAGTCCCCCTTAATTATTTGGTTGGTATTTTTATGCTTGCGCCTTCTGCGTTGCAATGATAAAAATAAGCCTCATTGGACACACACACAAGAAAACAGATGCAAACTATTCGCTTAATTACACTAAACCTAAACCTCTTACTGCTGTGGCAAGTGAGCGGGGATTAGTGTGTTTGCATTGAGTTAAACATTAAAAACCCCGCAACCGCGGGGTTTTTTTTATCTCGCTGCAGGGATAAATCGAAATTTGGGTAATACAGCAATTGAGGGGCAGTTATGCAACAGCAAGATAAAGTATGGATTTTTGATACCACTTTACGTGATGGTGAGCAGGCACTAAAAGCAAGCCTAACAGAAGACGATAAAGTTCAACTAGCGCATACCATTAGCCGCTTAAATGTGGATGTAATGGAAGTGGGGTTTCCGGTGTCGAGCCCAGCTGACTTTCGCTCAGTGCAACGTATTGCCACCGAGGTGAAAGGCCCTATTATTTGTGGCTTAGCTCGCTCGGTTGCCAAAGATATCGAGGCCTGTGGCGATGCGCTGCGCGCTGCACAGCAAAGCCGTATTCATACTTTTATTGCCACCAGCCCGCTTCATCTTGAACACAAGTTGCGTATGAGCCTTGATGATGCCACTGCAATGGCTGTTAAATCTATTAAATTAGCGCGTAAATATACCGATGATGTTGAGTTTTCTTGTGAAGATGCTGGGCGTACACCGCACTGGGATTTATGCAAAATTGTTGAGCAAGCAATTAACGCAGGTGCATCAACAATTAACTTGCCAGATACCGTCGGTTTTGTAACTCCAGATGAATACGCAGCAATGGTTCGTCATTTAATGAATAACGTGCCAAATATTGATAAAGCACGTTTAAGTGTGCATTGCCACAACGATTTAGGTTTAGCCGTTGCCAACTCCGTGGCCGCAGTGCAAGCCGGTGCACGCCAAATCGAATGCACCATTAATGGTATAGGTGAGCGTGCGGGTAACTGTTCACTTGAAGAAGTGGCAATGATCATGAAAATGCGTAAAGACCACTTAAACGTATATACCGACATAAAAAGCGAAGAAATTTATCGCGCCTCTCGTCAAGTGTCCAAAATTTGTAATATGCCGGTACAGCCAAATAAAGCGATTGTTGGCGAAAATGCGTTTGCTCACAGCTCAGGTATTCATCAAGACGGTGTATTAAAAGCGCAAAACACGTATGAAATTATGTCACCAGAAAGTGTGGGTGTGCCAAGTAATCAACTAAACATGACTTCACGTTCAGGCCGTCATGTTATAGAACACCGCTTAGAAGAATTAGGCTATCAAAAATCAGATTACGACATGGATAGCTTATACCAAAGTTTCGTTGCGCTGGCTGACCAAAAAGGCACAGTATACGACTACGACCTAGAGGCCATGATTTACTTTAATCAAATTAACGACAAAGACGAAAAGTACCAGTTAGAGTTTGTTAACTCTGCGTCTAATTCACAATCGGTGGCCAGCTCAACCATAGGCTTGCTGATTGATGGCGAAGCAAAACAAGAAGCGGCCACAGGTAATGGTCCAGTTGAAGCTTCGTTTGCTGCTATTGAGCGCTTAACAGGTATGAGTGTTGAAATGATTGAATACAATTTAGAGGCCACCGGCCAAGGCGCCAGCTCATTAGGGCAAGTTAATATTATTGCTAAATATGATGGTCGTCCTTACCACGGTGCCGGTATTGCGGCCGATGTGGTCGAAGCCTCAGTACGGGCTATGGTTCGGGTTTATAACTTAATTTATCGAGCACAAAAAGTGTCTGATTTAAAACAACAAAGGAAAGCAGGATGAGTAAAACACATTACAGCGTTGCCGTATTAGCAGGCGACGGTATTGGCCCAGAAGTTATAGCAGCTGCAGAGCAAGTACTTGACGCAGTCAGTGATAAATTTGGTTTTACTCTGAACCGTGAGCATCACGCGATTGGCGGCGCAGCCATTGATGAATTTGGCAAAGCACTTCCTGATACAACTTTAAAAGCCTGTGAAAACGCCGATGCTATTTTATTTGGCTCCGTGGGCGGCCCTAAGTGGGAGCATTTACCACCGAATGACCAACCAGAGCGCGCGTCATTGTTACCACTGCGAAAGCACTTTGGTTTGTTTTGTAACTTACGCCCTGCTCAATTGTTACCCGCATTAAGCGCTGCATCACCACTACGTGCTGATATTAGCGAAAAAGGCTTTGATATTTTGTGTGTGCGCGAGCTAACGGGTGGTATTTATTTTGGTGAGAAAGGCCGCAGTGGCGAAGGGGCAGAAGAAACAGCATTTGATACCCAAACCTATTCACGCAAAGAAATAGAGCGCATTGCACGCTTTGCTTTTGAGGCCGCTAAATTGCGCAGCAATCACGTAACCTCGGTTGATAAAGCCAATGTTTTAGCATCAAGTGTACTGTGGCGTAAAGTAGTCACTGAAGTCAGTAAAGATTTTCCTGAGGTGAGCTTAGATTACATTTATGTAGATAACGCAGCGATGCAGCTAGTTAAACAACCTAGCCAATTTGATGTATTGCTGTGCGATAACTTATTTGGTGACATTTTATCGGACGAATGCGCGATGATCACCGGCTCTATGGGGTTATTACCTTCGGCTAGCTTAAATCAATCAGGCTTTGGCTTGTATGAGCCCGCGGGTGGTTCAGCGCCTGATATCGCCGGGAAAGGGGTGGCAAACCCTATTGCACAAATTTTAAGTGCCGCATTAATGTTACGTTATTCGTTAGGACAAGATGAAGCGGCGCGCACTATTGAAAAAGCAGTCGCAGAGGCGGTTGAAGCAGGAGTGGGGACGCCTGATATTTATCCGCAGGGCGGCTATACCACCAACGATGTTGCAGCAGCCATCGTTTCACGTATTTAATTATTAAAGCCACAGCACCGTTAGGCTGTGGCTCAATCAGATCAGGGAGTTAGCAAGTGGCCCAAACCTTATACAATAAAATTTGGCAAGCACACACGGTTGCCAGCATTAATGAGCAAACCGATTTACTTTATATTGACCGTCATTTAGTACATGAGGTGACGTCACCACAAGCATTTGCAGGTTTACGTGAAAAAAATCGTAAAGTGCGCTGTCCAGAAAAAACCATTGCCACCATGGATCATAATGTTTCAACTAAAAGCCGTTCATTAGATGCAGCCAGCGAAGTCTCTAAAAATCAACTAATGGCACTGGATGCAAACTGCAAAGAATTTGGCATTTTGCTGTACGACTTAAATTCAGTAAACCAAGGTATTGTGCATGTGATTGGCCCAGAACAAGGGATTACTTTGCCAGGCACCACCATAGTATGTGGCGATAGCCATACCTCAACCCATGGCGCGTTTGGAGCGCTTGCCCATGGTATTGGAACCTCAGAAGTTGAGCACGTATTAGCTACGCAAACGCTACAGCAAAAAAAGGCTAAGTCGTTAAAAATTCAAATTAACGGTGTGTTACGCCCAACAGTAACGGCTAAAGATTTAATTATGGCGGTTATAGGTAAACTAGGCACTGCTGGTGGTACGGGTTATGTGGCTGAATTTTGTGGTGAAGGCATTGAAGCGTTATCAATGGAAGCGCGTATGACGCTATGTAACATGAGTATTGAAATGGGTGCCAAGGCCGGTTTAATTGCCCCAGACAAGGTAACGTATGACTACTTAAAAGGGCGCCCGTTTGCACCAAAAGGCGCTGATTTTGATGCCGCTGTTGCCTACTGGGAAACCTTAAAAACTGATGATGGCGCAACCTTTGACTTAGAGGTAGAACTAGATGCCGCTAATATTCAACCACAGATCACCTGGGGGACTAACCCAGAGCAAGTGATTGGCGTTGACGAATGTATTCCAGATCCAGACAAAGAAACCGATTTAATTAAAGCTGATGCTATTCGTAGTGCACTTAAATACATGGGTTTAAAAGCGGGCGATAAGTTATCAACTGCCAAAGTAGACACAGTATTTATTGGCTCATGCACCAACAGTCGCATTGAAGATTTACGCGCCGCAGCAAAAATTGTTGAAGGCAAGCAAGTGGTTGCTGGCGTTGAGGCATTAATTGTGCCGGGCTCAGGTTTGGTTAAACAGCAAGCAGAAGATGAAGGCCTTGCCGATATATTTAAAGCTGCAGGGTTTGAATGGCGTGAGCCGGGTTGTTCTATGTGTTTAGCAATGAATGACGACCGTTTAGGCGCAGGTAAACGCTGTGCATCTACATCTAACCGTAATTTTGAAGGACGCCAAGGGCGAGGCGGGCGTACACACTTAGTGAGTCCTGCAATGGCGGCAGCAGCAGCAATACATGGCCACTTTGTTGATATTAGAGGAGAAGCCTAATGAGCATTTATTTTAGCGGCTTAATGGCCCCACTTGATAAAAACAATGTCGATACCGACCAAATTATTCCTAAGCAGTTTTTAACTTCAACCAGCCGTGATGGATTTGATGCTGCGCTATTTTACGATTGGCGTTATTTAGATAATGGCGAGCCAAACCCTGAATTTATTTTAAATCGTCCTTGTTACCAAGGTGCGCAAATATTATTAACGCGCGATAATTTTGGTTGTGGCTCATCACGCGAGCACGCACCATGGGCGCTTAAACAATATGGTTTTGAAGTGATTTTGGCTGAAAGCTTTGCTGATATTTTCTTTAATAACTGTGGTAATAACCAAATGCTTGCTATTGCATTGCCAGCGCAAACGCTGGAAGAGTTATTTGTGTTAAGTGAGCGGCATGACGATATTCACATTGATGTGGATTTAGAAAACCAGCAATTGCGCAGCAATAAATTTGCGCCAATCAGCTTTGATATTCGCAAAGACGTGAAAGAGCGTTTATTAAGTGGCTTAGACTTTATCGGTGTAACCGAGACCCTGAATCCGCAAATTGATGCGTTTGAAGCAAAACTTGCCGCTGAGCGTCCTTGGCAGTAACACTTTTACATATGAAACTTGAGCGCAACTTAGGTTGCGCTTTTTTTGTTACTTTATGTTAAGAATGCATGCAACAGGCCTGTACACGCAATAATTACCATTACTAATAAATTGAGGGTTTTAAATTTGTGATAGTGAACTACTTTTGAGTCATTGATTGTCGAAAAAAAACCATCTTTAAATGACTCAGCAAGATTGGCATAGGGTGAACCGCCTAATGAATTTTGTGATAGCTTTTCCCATTGTTCTGGATAATGCTTAGCAAGATATTGATATATGTGCAAAGTGTAGCGATTTTGAATAATTAATAGTAATACGATGATTACTAGGCCGATATAGTTCTCCATCTATATATGTGCTCCGTGCTAAAACTGAGTTTGTGTTTAATTACCTACCTTTATTAATCAACGATATTTAATTTCTTATACTCTTTCAAGCGATATTTTTAACCAATTAATTAAAGCAAAGATCTATTCCTAGTTTTATTTTTTATTGCTGTTCATCGTGATTACTGTCTTTGTGTTTGTTTAAACGCTAAGCTAATTTTTTACATGTTTAGGGATACATTATGAAATTATTAACAGCTGCAGCACTAATGCTTGCATCAACCGCTGCATTAGCTCGCCCAGCGCCTTTAGTCTCAATTCCAAGCCATGATGGCTTTTTTGACAACATAGCAGCACATTGCGGTAAAGCTTTTGAGGGTAAAGTAACGGTTGATAACGCCACAGGACCGAGTTCATTTGCCGATAAAAAGTTAGTTATGCATGTGCGTAAGTGTAATGAACGTGAGCTACAAGTTCCGTTTCATGTGGGTGATGACGCCTCACGTACGTGGATCATTACTAAAACGGGCAGTGGGTTGAGTCTAAAGCACGATCATCGCCATAAAGATGGCAGTGATGATGTGTCTACTATGTATGGCGGTCATACTTTGGATGCGGGTTTTACTAATATGCAATCATTCCCTGCTGATCAGTATTCAAAAGAGTTATTTGTTAGCCAAGGCATACCACAATCTGTTGGCAATACATGGCAAATGTATATTTACCCTGAACAGTTCACTTATAGACTTATTCGCCAAGGTCGCGAATTCCGTGTGGATTTTGATTTAACTAAACCTATCACACCACCGGCTGCGCCGTGGGGATATAGCGTTAACTAAATTCAGCTTCAGTAAAACCACAGGCTATTTTAATACTCAGTGGTTTTACTGAAAATAACGAGGTGTTATTTTTTTGAGGTTTTTTCTGCAGGCATTTCACACTGCACAAATACACTGAGCGGTGGCTGATAAGCGCGTGGCTTAGTTGGAAAACGTTCATACTCTTGCACACCTTCGGTTACTTTTAACATAAAAGGATTATCGCGACATAAACGGTTTGCGTGGCGCAATAAAAAAACACTTTGGTTTTTAAAGTGCGAGTAGTCGTCAGACTGTATTTCTAGGTGATAGTTGTTAGTGTCTATTTGCGTTTGTTTGTAATGCACCTTTTCATCAAAGTCATATAGTCGCTGCATTTCAGCTTGCTCTGCCGACACATTCAAACATGCTGTTAATAACATCCAGCTAATACTTCCATATAGATAATGATTGGCTTTTCTGCTCATAAACCTTTAACTCCATCTTGATATTGGGTAGTGTGATCAGCATACCTATTACACCCGTTATGATATAAGTCTAACACCCAAAAAGGGGAAATGTGATGTTCAAACAAATTAAACAGCTTTTTTCGAGTATTGATCAGCAAGATTATGATATTGAACAACATGATTTAAAAACAGCGGTTGCCGCGTTATTAATTGAGGTTATGCGAGCGGATAACGACTTACAGGCAGATGAACAACATACGCTAAGTCTGACATTAAAAAAATATTTTGATTTAACTGATGAAGCAGTTGATGAGTTAACCGAACAAGCAAGCTCAAGTTTAGATGATGCCATTGATTATTTTCAATTTTCAAAGCAAATTAATAATCAATGCAGTGCAAAGCAGCGCATTGAAATAGTTGAACTGCTTTGGCGCTTAGCGTACGCAGACGGTGAACTTGATCCACAAGAAGAATACGTTATTCGTCGCGTTGCAAACTTGTTGTATGTTACCCATGAAGACTTTATTGCTGCAAAGCTTGCAGCAACAAAGTTATAGCCACTGCTTATTTTAGCTTACTTGCTACGCTAACTAACTGCTGTGCAAGGCCGGCCACTTTTTCAGCGGTAGCGGGGTCGTTAATACGGCCGTTTTCGTCTAATAAAGTATGAATAGCCGGTACTGCCAGTTGGTTAGCTAATACTAAGCTGCCAATGCCTGATAAAATATCACGCACATGATTTAAACCACGTAAGCCGCCAAGCCCACCTGGTGACGCTGCATATAACGCGGTTACTTTATTTGCAAATGCTGGCTCTGCGCCTTGTTCGGTGCGCGATGCCCAATCAATGGCATTTTTTAACACCGCAGTAATAGAGCCATTATATTCTGGGCTAGCCAATAAAATACCATCGGCTGTGCGTAGCTTGTCTTTTAATTGTTGTACGCCGGCAGGTGTGCCTTGTGCCTCGAGATCTTCATCAAACATAGGTATGGCTAAGTCTGCAAGTTTAATCACTTCCACTTCAGCGCCACCTTCTAAAGCAAAACGCGCTGCTTCATTAATAAGTTTTTGATTGAAGCTGTCTTTACGTAAGCTACCTGCTAGGGCAATAATTTTTGGTGTAGTCATGAGCTGATCCTAATGTTGATTGTGTATAGCAGTGACTTTAACAAATAATTACTTGCAGAAAAGCCAAATAAACGCAAAACTTATGTGCGTATATGCACAACTTGAAAAGTGGTTACCATGGCAATTCAATTTGATGATTGGCAAGATCTTAAGGTTGCTTATGAAGTGGCGCGTTTAGGCACTTTAACTGCAGCAGCCGAAGCGCTAGATGTTCATCACAGTACAGTGCTCAGGCGAATAAATAACTTAGAGAAAAGCTTAAATGCGCGATTATTCCATCGCCATGCTCGTGGCTACAAAGTCACAGAGATTGGCGCTAAGTTATTTACCACAGCACAAGCAATTAATGGTGAGCTAGAGCGCTTACATAACGATATAATTGCTGCAGATAGCACCTTACAAGGTAGTTTGTTACTTACCACTGTGAGTGGCTTTATTGATGTATTAAGTGAGGTATGCGAGCAGTTTCAAACCTTGCATCCGCAAGTGCAATTACAAGTGATTATGGATCAAAAGCGTTTGCGTTTAGACCATGGCCAAGCGCATATCGCTGTAAGAGCAGGGCCCAGACCGGATGAAGGTGATTATATTGCTCAGCATTTAGCGGCACTCTCGTCAGGGTTTTATGCTTCAAAACACTACATAAATCGTTATGGCTTGCCACAAACGTTAGCACAACTTTCGCTGCATAATTTTGTGTCAGGAGTTGCTGGTTATAATGGCAAAGTGCCTTATTTTGCATGGGTTGATGAAAATATTCCTCCGTCGCAAGTTAAACTTAGAGTATCAGAAACCTCAGAGGCCACTCGCGCCATCGTTAAGGGGCTAGGGATTGGCGGATTACAGCATGATGTTGCAGCGCAATACCCTGATTTAGTCCCTGTATTACCTAACGAACTAAGTTGGCCTACTGACTTATGGTTAGTGACGCATCATTTAGTGCATCGTACTGCGAAAGTGCAAGCGTTTAGTCAGTTATTAAAAACTTATTTTAAGCAGCGTAAATTAAGTTAAGTATTAGATTGATTTTTTAACTGAAATACCTAAGCGCTTGGCTAGCCGCGTTAAGTTAGCGCGGTCGACCTGCAAACTACGGGCTGTGCTTGCCCAGTTATAATTATGCTGTTGAAGTTGCTGTATAATAAGTTGCTGAGTGTAAGTATCGGTGGCTTGCTTTAACGAAATGTTGTTTGCCAAAGGTGTGGTTGCAAGCTGGTTTGAGTGTTCAAGTGCAAAAGTATTAATAGCGCTTAAATTTAGCTCACAATGCTCTGGCTCAATAGTAATAATTGGTTGTTGCCATTGATACTGTTTAGCTTTTAATGCGGCGCGATTAATAACATGTTCCAGCTCTCTTACATTGCCAGGCCAGTCATATTTTTTAAGCAGTAATTGCGTTTCAATGCTGAGTTTTAACTGTTTAATGGCAAGCTTTCGAGCTGTTTTTTCCAAAAAATAACCGGCTAATAAAATAACATCTTCATCACGGGCTTTTAACGGCGCCACACTCAGCGGGTACACACTTAGGCGGTGGTATAAGTCGGCGCGAAATCGTCCCTGTTCAACTTCGTGTTTTAAGTCACGGTTAGTGGCTGCAATCACTCTAACATCAACATATTTAAGTTCATCTTCACCAACGGTTTGTACTTCGCCACTTTGCAGTACCCGTAGTAATTTACTTTGCATTGCCAGTGGTAGCTCGCCTATTTCATCCAAAAATAAGGTACCGCCATCGGCTAATTGAAACTTACCTTGGCGAGCATTTTGCGCACCCGTAAAGGCGCCTTTTGCATGGCCAAAAAATTCACTTTCGGCGAGGTTTTCAGGCAGAGACGCACAGTTTAAATGAATTAATGGCTGATCTTTACGTGCTGAATGCAAGTGAATATTACGCGCCACCAATTCTTTGCCAACCCCAGTATCACCTAAAATAAGGACGCTAAAGTTTGATGCCGCAACTAGTTTTATCTCATTTTTAAGCGTTTGTATTACTGGGCTTTGGCCAATAATTTCACCACCATCACGTTTAAGTGCCTCACGGTTTAACGCTTGTACTAATTCACTTGAGTGCTGGGCATGTTGTTTGTAATGGGCAAGCTCTAGGGCGGTTTTAAAGTGCGCACTGCACAAGGTTTGTAAGGTGTTGAGTGTATCAGCGGTAATGCCGTCAAACGCATCAGCGTTTAGGCTATCAAAGGTCAGAATACCAAGCAGCGAATCTTTATCGTAAAGCGGTAAACCTAAGCAGGCATGCACTGGAATATCACCGGTTTTAGCTAGTAGTAAGCCGTCATATGGGTCTGGAAGCGGGCAGTCATGTGCAAATTGCAGTGCCAAGCGGTGATTACAAATAGCATCAAGACGAGGATGCTCTGCAATATTAAAACGCCTGCCTAAGCTATCAGGCATTAAACCTTTAATCGCTAAAGGCTTTAATTGCTCGCCTTGGCGAATTAACAAGGCGCTAGCATCACTTGGAATAACACGTTCAACCGTGGCTAAAAGTTGCTCGAAACTGTGCGCATGTAAGGTGCTTTGTGCAAGCTCCAAGGCAACTTGAGTCAGGTTGAGTTGTTGGTTCATGTCAAAATGACCTATTAGTGTATTTTATTGGTTTTTATAGTAGGTCATAAAGACTCTTTTTGTAAAGTGAAATTAAATAATGCATTGAATTTAAAGTGTTTATTTAATTGGCATGGTCTGTGTAATGACAAAATAACGAAAGCAGTTATTGGGGTTGTTATGGGCAGTACTTTCTTAGAGCAGGTTAATTATTCAGTGGAGTCTAATTCTCTGTATTACCGTTTGCTATCTCATGCAAATAAGGTGCTATGTATTAGCGTATTTGGGGTGTTGATTACGCTGTTAATAAGTTATCCCTATGCAGGCTATTTTTCGATACCGGTACAAATTTTTGCACACATTAGCACGATTGTCCTCGCGGCTATTGTCAAAGTGAGTTACGTACTGCGCTGTGTGGCGCAGCATGGGCTGGGGCAGGAGGGGCGCTAATGAAGCCCATAAATTTAGCCGAACCTATGCTAGCGCAGGTCGCATTTCATCAAGTATCGCAATGGTCATTATGGATGTTGGCGTTTAGACCCTTTTTTTTAGCGGGTGGCTCACTAGCGTGTTTATCTGTGGGTTATTGGTTACTTATTTTAAGTGGCGATGCACAGTGGCATTTAGCTATGCCTGCTAATTTGTGGCATGCACATGAAATGTTATTTGGTTTTGCGGGCGTGGTTGTGGCTGGCTTTTTACTTACTGCAGCACAAACATGGACCGGTGTTGCAAGTATTAACGGTAAACCATTGATGTGGCTTAGCCTAATATGGCTTAGTGCACGGCTTAGTTTTTTTGTAGTTGTGCCTAGCATTGATCAGTTTAATGTTTATGCGGTACTGATTTTACAAGTTATTTGGTGGCTCTCGGTAATTATAGTGTTAGCCAGCATGTTGATAAAAGCGAGCAGTAAACGCAACTACTTGTTTTTATTTATTCTTTCATTTTTATGTACGCTCAATATGTTGTATTTAATACTAGTGCTAAAAAACCAAACGCAGCTAGCGCTGGCGATGGTTGATACCGCAGTACTGGTTATAAGCTTGTTGGTGGGGGTTGTAGCTGGGCGTGTATTACCCTTTTTTACTGCCAAAGGGCTGGGCTTATCTAAGCAGGTACGCACACCAAACATAGATAAAGCTATTTTATACTTATCGGTATTGGCGATAGCATTATTTTTTATTAGTAAATTATTTTTCACTGTAATTAACCCGACACTAGTTGTGATGAGTGCAGCGTTTTTGCATTTAGTTCGCGGTGTTTGCTGGTGGAACAAGCAAGTCTTAAAAGTCCCATTATTATGGTCGTTACACTTTGCGTATTTAGCTTTAGGTATAGGTTTAATGTTAGTGGCAATCAGTTTTTACAGCAGTGCAATACTGTTTAAAGACGCTCTGCATTTTATCACTATTGGTGGTATCGGCATGATGATTTTAGCCATGATGACACGGGTATCACTAGGACATACCGGTCGCTCACTTAGTATTCCTGGTTTTATGAATCTTGCATTTGCATTGGTGTTTAGTGCCGCAATTATTCGTGCTTTTCTCCCGTCTTTTATTGGGCCACACCTAGCTTGGCAGATCAGTGCTGTGCTTTGGTTACTGGCCTTTTTATTATTTTTAATTCACTGCACTCCTATATTAACGCGGCGTCGTGTTGATGGGCGTCGTGGTTAGTTCACCCATAGGAAACCAAAATGTTATCTGAAAAAACTATTGAGATTGTAAAAAGTACAGCTCCATTACTTGCAGAAGCGGGTACAGCCGTCACCGATCATTTTTATAAGCGCATGTTTAGCCATAACCCGGAACTTAAACATATTTTTAATATGACTAACCAAGAAACGGGTCGTCAGCAATTTGCATTATTTAATGCCTTGGCTGCGTATGCGCAAAATATTGATAATTTAGCCGTGTTAAAAGAGGCATTAGCTAGAATTAACCATAAGCATACCAGCTTGAATATTTTACCCGAACACTACCCTATTGTAGGGGCGCATTTGATCGGCACACTTAAAGAGCTTATTCCTGATCAGTTTACAGCTGATGTTGAATACGCATGGCGAGAAGCTTATAACCTACTGGCTGATATTTGTATTACCGAAGAAGCAGCGTTGTATGCACACAGTAAAAATAATCATGGTGGCTGGGTAGGTACACGGAAGTTTGAAATTACTCATAAACATGTTGAGTCTGAATTTGTAACCAGCTTTATCCTCACACCTTTAGACGGCAAAGCTGTTATTTCCCACAAGCCAGGACAATATCTTGGCATTAAAGTTAAGCCTGAGGGGGCTGAATATGAAGAGATCCGCCAGTATTCTATTTCGCAAAAGAGCAATGCTAAAAACTATCGTATTAGCGTTAAAAAAGAGTGCCAACCACAGCCTGGCGTGGTGTCTAACTATTTACACTCACTAGAGCAGGGCGCACTAGTAGAGCTATACCCACCAGCAGGTGATTTCTTTTTGAAAGATGCAACAAGCCCCGTTGTGCTTATTTCTGCAGGTGTTGGCCAAACCCCAATGATGGCTATGCTGCAAACGCTATTGAGTGGCAATACTAATCAAGCGATTAGTTACTTACACGCGTGTGAAAATAGCCTTGAGTATTCATTTAAAGACTACCTAGCTCAGCAAACGGCTATGTATCCACAACTAAAAACCTTAACCTGGTTTAATCAAGGTGGTGAGGGATGTGATTACACAGGGCTTATGGATTTATCTGTGCTTGAGGCATCACTGCCTATTAGTGAGGGTGTATTTTATTTGTGTGGACCAGCTTCGTTCATGGCTTATGTAAAAGGCCAACTACTTGATTTAGGTGTACAGAGCGCGAATATTCATTACGAAATATTTGGACCACACCAAGCATTATAAACATAAGTTTACAGCTTTTTACTGTCGGTGTTTGCGGCATAAGCTTGTTGTTGCCACGCATTAAACAGCTTTTGTTGTTTATTTGATATTTTTAAACCATAAGTTTTTTGCATGTAAGCGTATGCATCGGCAATACGTTTACGTGCATAAACCGGCGGTTCAATAACGCGTTGTTTAAAATTAACCTTAACCTCACAGCGACCATATTGATTAGCATTTTGGGCTAACATGCCAAAGCGATAGTTTGAACGATCAGCGTTAATTTCACCGATTGCGGGAGCTAAATTGTTAATATCAGCTTCCATCATGCGAAACTTTGCACTTACTTTACGGCAATTTTTGCGTCCACCATTTTGCCAGCATTGTAACTGATGACCAAACTCCCAAGCGGGTACAATATGTTCCCATTCTATTCGTAGAGCGCGTTGATTCACGTTACCTGAGCGGGTAAATGTGTTGCGTGGCACATAACCACAATGGGTTGCATCGGGTACTAACTTTTTGCCTTTACGTTTTATGTCGCAACCACAATAGATACTTTTTGCATCCGTTGGTAAGGTTTTAATTAAGTGTTTTTTAGCACTGGAAAAACGAGTAAATTGCTCAGCATTTAGATTAAAGCTGACAACGCAAAGCAATAACGCAAAAATAAAATGCGGCATATCCTATCACTTTAGTGAACTACAGGAGCTGCGATTTTAGAGTGAATAACCTAAATGGTAAATCAGTTTTCAACCGAATCCACTTAAAAGCTCAGGATAGCTGACGTTTTCTTGTTCTGAATCGGATGTTTTGCAGTAATAAAATAAAACCAGTAAAGCTAAAAAATACACTGCTGGCAGCAAAACTAATAAGTAACGGGTTGTTAAAATCCTCGCGCTCATCGTAATCCATAATATGTAGCATCCAAAAGAAGTCAAACACTCGCCAAATATTACTGCGAACTGTAATGAACTCGCCGTTATCAGCATTAAAATATAAGCTGGTGCTAAACATATCGTTAAAATTAACCTGCCAAATATTTTCTTTAAACCCGGCTTCTCTAAAACTGGTTGCCAGATTTTTTGTGCTTATAACGTTTGCTTTAATTAAAAGGTGAGCCTGGGCATTAGCGATGATTTGTGCCTTGCTTGGTGGTGGGAGTGGGTTGCCGGTTACACCATTAAAACTATAGATTTTACTTGCTGTAGTTACCGTAATTACTGGGATATTTAAAAAATGACTATAATTAATTTGTTGGGGTTGTGGTGTATTTGCAATAATTTTATCAAGTGAGGCTGTGTAATCGGCTTGGCTGAAAGGGTTTTCTAGTTGGCGGTTTGCAAGGTGTTTACCGTGTACTTTTTCAAGTGGCATGGCGCTCATAAATAAACCGCCAAGCAGCCATGCAAAAATTTGTATTACTAAAAAGTAGCCTAGCCATTTATGCAGCTTACGGGCTGTTTTAAAAATGCGTTTGTTCATTCGCTTTCTCATTATTATTATTTTTTGTGCAAGGTACCTAATGGAGCTAGCTATCATTAGGTTAATAGCTGTATTAACCGTTACTTTAATACTTGCAGCTTAATAAAGGAATTAAATAAATTATAAGCTGTTGATTTGGTATAAATGCAAAATTAGGTTAAAGTTTGCGGTGAAATTTAAGTGGGGTAACACAACTGTATGTCGGAAATTCAATTTTTAAATGTAGATCTAGAGCTTGAGTCAAAGCAAGATATTAGCGTATTAGTTGCTGATTTAAAAAAGGTCGCAACCATTTTACATTATGATAAAGACGAATACCGCCAACTGGCACGCATTGAGGTGGCTGGTGAAATAACCACACCCGATAAAGCAATTAATCACTTGTGTGAGTTAATCGAGTCGTGTTCACGCAATGCATTAAAGCAATGGTTAAGTTGCTCTCGCAGAACGTTTGATATGGGGTTTGAGTCTGGTACGTCGCCAAAATGTTTTAATCAGGCCTTGCATGCAGATACCTTGTTACGCATATCTGCAATTGGCGCAGGCATTGAAGTTACTATTTACCCTCTGGAAAAGTAATTTAACCTTTTCGCTCGACTACGGCTGCGGTCATTCTTGATACGCAGCAAAGCTCATTGCGGCTATTGGTTATTTTAATATCCCAAACCGAGCTGCGTTTACCTATATGATAAGCCCTTGCGGTGGCGGTTAATGTGCCGTTGCGTGACGCTTTTAAGTGGCTTGCGCTGATCTCTTGCCCAACACAATAAAATCGACTGAAATCAACCACAAAGTTAGCGGCATAACTTGCTACTGTTTCAGCAAGCACGACATTGGCACCACCATGCACTATACCCATTGGATTATGGTGCTCAGGTATGGCTGGCATAGTGGCGACTAAGTAGTCATCACCAATTTCACTGATTTCAATTCCCATGGTCTTCATGAGCGTGCCTTGGCCAGTGATCCCTTGATCTAATTGCTTACAAAACTCTAATGTAATTGGTTGGTGCCAAATACTCATGCTAGCTCCTTGGATAAGTAATTGAGAATTAATATGATAATGCACTGCTAATAATTACATTTATTATTGCGGTTTTAAAGCATCTTATTGTTTAGCCATCATGACTTATAAGGTCTTAATTTATATTTGCGATTTTTAAATAACTGTATATACTCACAGTTAATTGTACTGTATGGAAAACCAGTTGTATGCGACCATTAACAAAACGCCAAGCGCAAATACTCGAACTTATCAAAGTGTTTATTAAAGACACTGGTATGCCTCCTACACGTGCCGAAATTGCACAAACACTGGGTTTTAAAAGTGCAAATGCTGCAGAAGAACACTTAAAAGCACTGGCTAAAAAAGGTGTAATTAAAATGAAGCCGGGTGCGAGTCGCGGCATTCAGCTTGTTGAAGAAGAAGAGCCAGAGCAATTAGGCTTGCCTTTAATTGGTCGGGTTGCTGCGGGTGAGCCAATATTGGCGCAACAGCATGTTGAAAGCCACTGTAAAATTGACCCTTTAATGTTTAAACCTGCGGCCGATTTTTTACTGCGTGTTAACGGCATGAGTATGAAAGATATTGGTATTATGGATGGCGACTTACTCGCTGTACATAAAACTCAAGTGGCTGAAAATGGTCAGGTTATTGTTGCTCGAGTGGATGATGATGTTACGGTTAAACGCCTAGAAAAAGCCGGCAGAAAAGTATTACTGCATGCTGAAAATGACGAGTTTTCGGCAATTGAAGTCGACTTGGAAAATGAATCTTTCAATATTGAAGGCTTAGCGGTAGGTGTTATTCGTAACGCTGACTGGATGTGATAGTTAAACATAACTTAGCGCTTAATATTAATTAGGCGCTGATTTTACTTGTATTATTTTTATGGTACTGCTTTTTAATCGCTTTTGTTATTGTAAATAACATCGCTAAATACTTATATAAATAAATTTATCCTAATTATTTTTAAATCATAAAATTTTATATTTTTTCCGCTGTTATTCAAGCTACCCCTTACCACCTCTGACTCTTAGGTTAACTAACTAATTAGTGACTATTTTTTTGCTGCACTTTTTTAAGTAACCCCTTGTTTATTTTTCATACTCACCTTGCTTATTGTTTATTTTTTAACTAGTTATTAAAGAGCTGGAATAAAAATAACTCACAGCGTAGTCGTTTTGAGCACACACATTTAATAACTCCAGCACCCTTATAAAAAATAAAAATAACGAATGGGCGTTTAAGTCGTATGTCCCTTCGCTTTGCGTCAGCAATAGCATCAAAGGAGCCGTCACATGGGTAAGCTGAGTTCTTCCTTGTGGCTTATATTGTTAGTTTTTTCGCAAAATGTGCTTGCTAATAGCCAATATAATATGCGTAAAGGCGTAACTGATATAAGTAATAATGTATACCAACTACACATGACTATATTTTTAATATGTTGTGTGATTGGGGTGATCGTGTTTGCCATTATGTTTTGGGCACTCATTCATCATCGCAAATCTAAAGGGGCTGTCCCTGCCCAGTTTCATGAAAGCACCAAAGTAGAAATACTCTGGACTGCTATTCCTTTTGTCATCTTAATTGTTATGGCCATTCCTGCGACTAAAACCCTAATTGCCATGGAGGATGCCAGCAAAGCTGATATCACCATAAAAATTACTGGATCACAGTGGAAGTGGCATTACGAATATATGGGGGAGGACGTTGAGTTTTATTCAATGTTAGCGACTCCTCAAAATGAAATAACGAATCTTGCCGATAAAAACCCGAACTATTTACTTGAAGTAGATAAGCCGCTGGTGCTACCGATTAATCAAAAAGTACGTTTTTTAATGACCTCAGATGATGTGATTCACTCATGGTGGGTACCTGATTTTGCTGTTAAAAAAGATGCAAATCCGGGGTTTATCAATGAAACATGGACCAATATTAATGAAGTAGGTACTTACCGCGGGCAGTGTGCAGAGCTGTGTGGTAAAGATCATGGCTTTATGCCTGTTGTGGTAGAAGCAAAAACAGAAGAAGACTTCAAAACGTGGTTGGCAGAGGCTAAACAAGCTAAACAAAAAGCGGCCGCCGAAAGTGCGGCGCTACTTGACCAAGTAGTACCAAAAGAAGAGTTAATGGCACTGGGTGAGCAAGTTTATATGGCGAGCTGTGCTGCGTGTCACCAACCTACAGGTTTAGGCCTGCCAGGGGTTTTTCCTGCACTTAAAGGCAGTCCAATAGTGGTAGGTGATATTAAAGGTCACATCGATATTTTACTTTATGGCAAGCCTGGTACAGCGATGCAGTCTTTTGCCAAGCAATTATCTATTAAGCAGATAGCAGCCGTTATTACTTATAAACGTAACGCATGGGGTAATGACACCGGAGAGGTAATTCAACCAAGCGAAATACAAGCGGCACTGGATGCTGATGGGGAGGCTAAATAATGAGTAGCATTGCAGAACAACCTAATACCAATGAGGCTCATCATGCCCATCAACCCGCTACTGGCTTTAAACGCTGGTTATTTACAACCAACCATAAAGACATAGGCAGCTTATATTTAATTTTTTCACTCACTATGTTTTTAATTGGTGGAGCAATGGCCATGGTGATCCGGGCTGAGCTATTTCAGCCGGGTTTACAGTTAGTTGATCCACACTTTTTTAACCAAATGACCACAGTGCATGGACTGATCATGGTATTTGGTGCAGTAATGCCTGCATTTACTGGATTGGCAAACTGGATGATCCCGCTAATGATTGGTGCGCCAGATATGGCATTACCGAGAATGAACAACTGGAGTTTTTGGATTTTACCGTTTGCGTTCTTAATTCTGCTAGCGTCACTGTTTATGCCTGGTGGCGGCCCTGCATTTGGTTGGACCTTCTACGCTCCGCTTTCCACCACTTATAGTAACGACAACACAGCAATGTTTGTGTTTGCGGTGCATATTATGGGTATTAGTTCGATTATGGGAGCCATTAATGTGGTGGTAACCATAGTGAATATGCGCGCCCCTGGAATGACGTGGATGAAGCTACCGTTATTTGTGTGGACATGGCTGATCACGGCTTTTTTACTTATTGCAGTAATGCCGGTACTTGCTGGTGCAGTTACTATGGTACTCACCGATAAATACTTCGCGACCAGCTTCTTTGACGCCGCTGGTGGTGGCGATCCGGTAATGTTCCAGCATATATTTTGGTTTTTTGGTCATCCTGAAGTTTATATTATGATTTTGCCTGCCTTTGGCATTATCTCTACGATTGTTCCTACTTTTTCACGTAAAAAACTATTTGGTTACGCCTCTATGGTGTACGCCACTTCCTCGATTGCCTTGTTGAGCTTTATCGTGTGGGCACATCATATGTTTACCACTGGTATGCCCGTGGCGGGTGAGTTGTTTTTTATGTACGCGACTATGTTGATATCGGTACCTACCGGCGTAAAAGTATTTAACTGGGTAGCAACTATGTGGCGTGGCTCTATTAGCTTTGAAGTGCCTATGTTATTTAGTATCGCATTTATTGTGCTGTTTACTTTAGGTGGTTTTTCGGGATTGATGCTGGCTATTACGCCTGCTGATTTTCAATACCACGATACTTACTTTGTGGTTGCACACTTTCATTATGTACTCGTAACGGGCGCGGTATTTTCTATTATGGCAGGGGCTTATTATTGGCTGCCAAAATGGACCGGAAATATGTTCAATATTACCTTGGCAAAATGGCATTTTTGGTTGTCTTTGGTAAGTGTAAATGTGCTGTTTTTCCCAATGCATTTTGTGGGATTAGCCGGTATGCCACGTCGAATTCCAGATTATGCACTGCAGTTTGCTGACTTTAACGCCATTATTAGTATAGGTGGGTTTGCCTTTGGTTTATCGCAATTACTGTTTGTTGTCGTTGTGTATAAATGTGCAAAAGGGGGCGATAAAGTGCCTGCAAAAGTTTGGGATGGAGCTGAAGGGCTTGAATGGGAAGTTGATTCACCAGCGCCTTACCATACGTTCTCAACGCCGCCGGATATTAAATAATGAGTCATCTACCGTTATTAAAAAAGCTGGTGGTTATTTGCATTGCAATGTTTGCTTTTGCATTTGCCATGGTACCTATATATGACGTGTTTTGCGATATAACGGGGCTTAATGGTAAGCCCTCGTTAGAACAAGCACAGCAAAGTACCTTGGTTACTGAGAATAGAGAGGTCAGCGTTAGTTTTACCACCCATGCCCAAAGTGGTGCGCCTTTTGAGGTTAAATCTAAAGAATACAGTGTAGATGTAAAACCAGGGGCCATGCGTGAGGTTATGTTTAGCGCTAAAAACAACAGTAATGAAGACAAAGTGATGCAAGCGATACCCTCGGTAGCGCCGGGTAAAGCGGCTAAGTATTTACACAAAATAGCGTGTTTTTGCTTTGACCAGCAACCTTTGAAGGCTGGCGAGGAGTTAGAGTTTAAATTACTTTTTTATGTTGATACTGAGTTACCTAGTGATGTGGAGGAGTTAACTCTGTCTTATACCGTATTTGATATTAGCGAGAAGTTAGTAGCCAGTAATAACTAGCTTATAAAACTAGTGAAAAACTAGGAGCAAATGAAATGAATCAAAAATATGAACATTATTACGTACCTGATCAAAGTCCATGGCCAATAGTTGGCGCGGTGGCGCTATTTTTTATTGCGGTAGGGGCAGCCTTAACAGTTATGGATATGGGTAAAGAGGGAGGCAGTGGTGTTTACTTACTGTATGTGGGTATTGCCGTATTGCTTTATATGCTGTTTAGCTGGTTTAAAAATGTGATTGAAGAGTCTCATCAAGGTTTATATTCTGCACAAATGGATCGCTCATTCAGGCAAGGTATGAGCTGGTTTATTTTTTCAGAAGTCATGTTTTTTATGGCCTTTTTTGGCGCCCTTTTTTATGCCCGCATGTTTTCTGTGCCTTGGCTTGGAGGCGCCGATAACAACGCCATGACTAACGAAGTGTTATGGCCTACTTTTGAGGCTGTGTGGCCATTGTTAAATACCCCAGGGGGCACCTCTACGCAAGCAATGGGCTGGCAAGGGTTACCACTGATAAATACCCTTATTTTATTAGCGTCGTCGGTAACTCTGCATTTTGCTCATGTAGCGATGGAAAATAACAAACGCACTCCACTTAAGGTGTTTTTAGGCGTAACTATTTTGCTGGGAGTATGCTTTTTAGGGCTCCAAGTAGAAGAATATATTTATGCTTATAATGACCTTAATTTAACCCTTGATGCGGGAATTTACGGTAATACCTTCTTTTTGCTAACCGGTTTTCACGGTATGCATGTCACCTTAGGTACCATTATTCTATTAATCGTTTTCCTACGGATTTTAAAAGGTCACTTTACAAAAAATAAGCACTTCGCCTTTCAAGCTGCGGCGTGGTACTGGCATTTTGTTGATGTTGTTTGGCTATGTTTGTTTGTTTTTGTATATGTACTGTAGTGGGCAAAGGTGATTGATTTGCCGTAATTAAACCGAGCTTTAGTGCGGCAATTACCATCACTAACACTACAACAGAAAATAACACTCGACGCCCTAAAAAGTGAGACATGGGGCGTCCATTGGTTTTTCCCGACACCATAATAAATAAAGCACGAAATAAATTAAACAATATAAATAATAACAGTAGAACAATAATAATTTTAATAATCACTGGATTTACCCTATGCAGTTAGTTGTATTTAACAAACAAAAGCTTAGCTCAATAATCACAGTTTGCCTGGTTGTTATTGTGGTATTAGTTTGTATGCGTTTAGGGTTTTGGCAATTACAGCGCGCAGATCAAAAGCAACAGCAGCTTAATGCCATTGAAAATATTCAACAGCAAGGAGTTATGAGCTGGGCACAGTTGCAACAACTGCCAAAAGAGTGGAATAAAACCGGCGTATTAGTTTCGCTGAGTGGTTATTTTGATACCAATAATTATTGGCTGCTCGATAACCAAATTTATAATGGTCAGGTTGGATACGACTTACTGACATTATTAAAATTACCTGATGAGTCGCGCTTTTTATTAGTTAATTTAGGTTGGGTAAAAGCCGGCCGCTCAAGAGAAATCCTACCAAACGTGACAATACCTAGTGGTAAATTTACGTTAACGGCACAAATTAAAGAAGATAATTTAAGTGGCTTTACCTTAGCTAATAGCAATACTCAGTCAGATTTAGCTAAACGAGTTCAAATCATTGATCTGCAAGCTCTCAGTAGCCAATCCCAGCGAACTTTAGTGGATTTTATAGCCTATCGCCAAGGCGACGAAGATGAGATTGCGGCCCCCCATTATGAAGCTGTTGTGATGAGTCCAGAGAAACATTATGCCTACTCAGTACAGTGGTTTCTAATTGCAATTGCCTGTGTGGTAGTTGCTATTTTTGCAAGCAAGAAGAGGATAGATAATGAAAAATAAACCCCTGTTGCTCTTTGTAGTATGTTGCGCTATCCCATTAGTGCTGGCTTACAGCGCGTTAAAACTTGATTGGCTACCTACAGCAATTACTAATCATGGTGAGTTTTTAAAACGTGAAATTAAGCTAGACAATTGGCAGCAGCATAATCCAAAACAATGGACCATTGCTTTAAATTATTCAGCACAATGTAAAGAGCCTTGCTCTGAGCAGCTCGCCGCTTTAGATAATTTATATGTTGCCCTTGGCAAAAACCAACACAAAGTAGATATGGCGATAATTGGTGAACCCGAAGCAGCGAAGCCGCATTGGCATATGATTGCTGCACAACAGCAGTTAAGACCCGCGAGTTTGTATTTAATAGACCATATGGGACTGATAGTGCTGGAATATCCATTTAACCCTCAACCACAAGAAAACCGTTTGATACAAAAGGGATTATTAAAAGATCTAAAAAAATTACTTAATTACTCTCGTTCAAGCTAAGTAGAGGCTGCTATGTATAAAAACTATAAAAATTTGGTATTAGCAACGAGTTTATTCGCATTAATTGTGGTAGCTCTAGGCGCATATACGCGCTTAAGTGACGCAGGGCTTGGTTGCCCCGATTGGCCTGGTTGTTATGGCTTTTTAACCGTACCAAAACATGAAGCCGAGATTGCGCATGCGATTCAAAGCTACCCCGATATGATATTTGAAACAGCAAAAGCATGGAAAGAAATGATTCATCGCTATTTTGCCGGCACGCTGGGGGTATTAATTTTAGTGTTGTTTATTTTGGCTTTTGTAAAACGCCAGTATCCAACTACGCCTGTAAAATTACCGATGCTACTGCTTTTGCTTGTTATTTTTCAGGCCGCGCTAGGTATGTGGACGGTGACTATGAACCTGCAGCCGCTTATTGTGATGGGGCATTTACTCGGAGGGTTTAGTATTTTGGCGTTATTAACGTTGTTGTACTTACGGCTGACTAGCCAGCCAATTACGGGGGGGGACGCAGGTGCAAAACCTCACTTTAAACTAAGCTTGGTGGCGCTCACGGTACTTATTTTACAAATCGCCTTAGGTGGCTGGTTAGCGGCTAATTATGCCGCGCCACATTGTAATGGTTTACCGCTATGTAGCTATGCTCAGCCGTTTTCGCTCAGTAGTGTTTTTCAGCTACCGTTAGAGCACAGCAATTATGAGTTTGGCGTGTTGTCACAACAAGCGCGTATGTCTATTCATTTACTGCATCGTATGTGGGCATTGGTCACTTGTATTGTGTTGGCACTCGTTATGTGGCGAATATACAGCCATGCCTATTCACAAAAAATTAAAAGCTGCACAGTGAGTGTATTGGTAGCGTTATTTTGCCAGATAGCGTTGGGGTTAGCTGTAGTATATTTTCACTTTCCGATCAGTGTTGCGCTGGCGCATAACTTAATGGCTGCCATACTGTTATTAACTATGGTTAGGTTATGTTATTACCTAAAAGTCCGTACCTAAAGGGGAATCGTTATGGCACTTACAATTAACAAAAAAGCAATGCAGCCCGTTTATAGCCCATCGTTATTGACTAAAAGTTATCATTTAATCCAAGATTATTTAGCAATCAGTAAATTTAAAGTAGTAGCTATGCTGGTGTTAACGGCATGGGTGGGCTTAGCACTCGCCCCTGACGTTGGCAGAGGTATTGGGGTTCAATTCATAAGTTTATTAGGGATAGGCTTACTCTCTGCGGCAGCTGCTGTTATCAACCATGTGGTTGATAGCGAAATTGATAGTAAAATGGCACGTACACGCCACCGCCCAGTCGCCAAAGGACGCTTAAGTAAATTACATGCACTTAGTTTTGCAACTGTAATTGGTGTGGCAGGATTTATTATGTTGATGTTGTGGGCAAATACACTCACCGCCATACTCACTTTATTTGCACTTGTTGGTTATGCGTTTATTTATACGTCGTTTTTAAAACGTGCTACGCCACAAAATATAGTGATTGGTGGTTTGGCAGGCGCCATGCCACCTTTACTTGGTTGGGTGTCTGAAACCAATCAAATGGCCGCTGCTCCTTGGTTGCTGGTGATGATTATATTTACATGGACTCCTCCGCATTTTTGGGCGTTAGCCATTGCGCGTAAAAGTGATTACGAACGCGCTAAAATCCCCATGTTACCCGTGACCCATGGAATCGACTTTTGTAAAACCTGTGTGCTCGCGTACTCAGTACTATTAGCCATAGTGTGCGTACTGCCTTATTTGATAAGTATGTCGGGGCTAATTTATTTAAGCGGGGCATGTATTCTCAATGTGGTATTTGTATACAAAGCAATTAACTTAAAATTTGCCGCCAAAGAGGACACCGCGATGGATTTATTTCGTTTTTCGATTATTCATTTAATGATACTCTTTGTTATCTTATTTATAGATAAATGGCTAACTATATGAAGCAGTTATGGTGTGGGTTAATTGTTTTTTCGGTGCTTTTTTTATCGGCATGTGGTGATAAAAAAAATTTACAAGATCTTGATGCATTAGTGTACGAAACTGCAAAACCGTTATCTGATTTCTCGCTGAATGATCAACAGGGGGAGTTAGTGACAAAACAGCAGTTTTTAGATCAGTGGAACTTAGTGTTTTTAGGCTACACAAGCTGCCCTGACATTTGTCCAATGACGCTTGCTAAGCTCAACAATGTCTATAAAAACTTACAAGCTGATTATCCACTGCAGGTGTGGTTTATATCTGTCGATCCTAAACGAGATATTGCTCAAAAACGTAAAGAGTACATAGATTATTTTAACCCTGCCTTTTTAGCTGTATCTGGGGAGCATAAAGACTTGTTTCCATTTGTACGAGAACTTGGATTAATTTACGCAATTAGTGATAGTGATGAGTCTGACTATGCGGTGGATCATAGTGCATCGGTTGCACTTGTTGATGGCAGTGGTGCATTAAGAGCTATTTTTAAGCCTGAATTTAAACAAGGTGATGTGCCTTTGGTTAATACTACAAAATTAACAGCGGAATTTATTGAAATAGCAGATTTCTACAAAAACTAGCTTTTAATGGTTTAATAATTTTAAAGGGGCTTTGTGCCCCTTTTTACGTTTTTTAACAGCTATTTTTAATTAATTAGTTATTTTTTAGTCGTTTTTATGGCGTTTTCTTTATCTCAGTCTAAGCTTTTGTTATGGATTGAGTTGATAAGGAAAAGCTTAAAAATGCTTAAACTACCAAATGAGCTTTCAATTGTTCAGGTTGACGTTTTACATCAAGATTTATTAAGCGAGCTTAATAATAGCCGAGATATTTGTCTGGATATTAGCGATGTTATGTCTGCTGATACCGCCTCGGTTCAACTCCTTTGTGCCCTACAAAAACACCTTCTTACTATCAATCAAAAAATTGCCTGGGTTGGCAGCAGTGACGCATTAAAAAATGCCATTGAACAACTCGGTTTAAGTGAATATTTAGCTTCAGAAAGTACTAACTAGAGGTTTATATGAAAAGAATTTTAGCTGTCGATGATTCTGCATCAATGCGCCAAATGGTGAGCTTTACGTTAAAAACAGCAGGGTTTGATGTTACCGAAGCCAAAGATGGCAGCGAGGCATTAGCCATTGCCAAGCAACAAGGTTTTGATGCAGTTATTTCTGATGTAAACATGCCAATTATGGATGGGATCACGCTTATTAGAGAACTAAGAGGGCTACCAGATTACAAGTTTACACCGCTGCTTATGCTTACTACGGAGTCGGGGATGGATAAAAAAGTAGAAGGTAAAGCTGCTGGGGCAACAGGATGGATTGTAAAACCTTTTAATCCAGATCAGCTATTAGCCGTGCTAAAAAAAGTAATCCGTTAACTTAGGAGTGCACTGTGAGTATTGATTTAAGCCAGTTTTTTGAAGTGTTCTTTGAAGAGAGTTTTGAAGGCCTCGATATCATGGAGACTGAATTACTCAACTTAGTGCCAGGCGAAGAAGACTTAGAAACCATTAATACTATATTTAGAGCTGCTCATTCAATAAAAGGGGGCAGTGCTACTTTTGGATTTAACTCAATTGCAAATTTTACCCATGTATTAGAAACATTACTAGATCAAATTCGTGAAGGTGAGCGCAATATAACTAGCGAGCATATTAATTTATTACTTAAATCAGTAGATTGCTTAAGAGCTTTGCTAAGCTCACTAAAAGTACAGGAAGAACCTGATTTAACCCAAGCAGACACTTTGCGAGAACAGTTTGAAAGCTTACTAGGTATGCCAGCAAGTGAAGTTCAAGGTGATGAAACACACCTTGAGCAGGTTATCGTTAATACTTACCAGATTGATTTTAAGCCACATTTTCATCTATTTAAAACCGGTAACGAACCTTTGTTTATGATCAGCGAATTAGCTGAGCTTGGTGAGTTAGAAGTACAAGTATTCACCGATGCGATACCTGACATTAAAGAATTAACCACTGATGAGTGCTTTTTATATTGGCGATTTTTCTTAAATACTGAACGTGATGACCAAGCCATTAAAGAGATTTTTGAATGGGTTGAAGATGATGCAGATATTAAAGTCGAGCTATGTGGCGGCTTATTTAATGATGCTAAAGCCGAGTCAGAGGAAGTAATTAACGAACCGGCTATTGTGGAGGAAGCTTCCAAAACTGCTGAGCAACCCAAAGCGAGTAAAGCAAAGGCACCTGCCAATACGCCCAGCGCTAAAGCTGCGCCTGAATCTACTTCTATTCGGGTTGGTATCGATAAGGTTGATTCATTAATTAATATGGTGGGCGAGTTGGTCATTACCCAAGCAATGTTAAATCAGCTTAGCGAACAGGAAATGACAGCCACCACGGTAACGTCTCTTCAAGAGGGATTGGCGCAATTAGCGCATAACACTCGAGATTTACAAGAAAATGTGATGCGTATTCGTATGCTGCCAATTAATTTTGTGTTTAGCCGCTTTCCGCGTTTGGTGCGTGATATTGCTCAAAAGCTTAATAAAGAGGTGGAGTTAAAACTGATTGGAGAGCAAACCGAGCTAGATAAAACCGTGATGGAAAAAATATCTGATCCTATGGTGCATTTAGTAAGAAACTCTTTGGATCATGGTATTGAAACTGTAGAAAAGCGTATTGCAGCAGGTAAAGATCCTGTGGGCAAGGTTACGTTAAATGCTTTTCATCAGGGAGGTAACATCGTCATAGAAATAATGGACGATGGCCAAGGCCTTAACACCCAAAAGATTAAAGAAAAAGCAATTGCCAACGAGCTAATTACGGGCGATAGCGAGTTAACAGATGATGAGATTAACGAACTCATATTTATGCCAGGGTTTTCTACCGCTGATGAGGTAAGTGACTTATCTGGCCGGGGTGTAGGTATGGACGTGGTTAAACGTAATATTCAATCATTAAATGGGTCAGTAGAGGTCACTTCTGCACAAGGTATTGGTTCTACTTTTACTATTCGGCTGCCGCTCACTTTGGCTATTTTAGATGGGCAATTGGTTAAAGTGGCCAAGCATACTTACATCATCCCATTAATCTCAATTGTAGAGTCATTACAAATTGATATCTCCAAAGTCAGTCGAGTTGGTAAAGACTTAGACGTACTTAGATTACGTGACGAATACATTCCTATTCTGCGTTTATACGATATTTTTAATCATCAAAATGCGATTGAATCGCTAGACAAAACCCTGTTGGTTGTAGTGGAAAACGACAACCAAAAAGTAGGGCTGCTAGTTGATGATTTATTGTCGCAACAGCAGGTGGTTATAAAAAGTTTAGAAGCTAATTACCATAAAGTGGATGGAGTATCGGGGGCAACCATTTTAGGCGATGGGCGGGTCTCGTTAATTTTAGATATTAGCGGTTTAATTAAGCTTTCTGGGTTAAAAAAACCTGGCAGCCAAGCATTAAGTATTGAGCCATCGGCGACTCTGGAGGATTCATGTTCTCTGAATCAATAGCATTAAATAGCAATATTGAACTACAGCGCAAAGAAGGCGTTAAGCAGTTTCTTACCTTTATTATGGCTGAAGAAGAATACGGAGTAGACATATTAACGGTGCAAGAAATTCGCAGCTGGGAAGACATAACCGCATTGCCAAATGCCCCTGAGTACGTAAAAGGCGTTATTAATTTGCGTGGCACTATAGTCCCTATTATTGATTTGCGGTTACGTTTTGGTTTACCCACCATTGAGTATGGACCGTTAACAGTAGTGATTATTGTAAAAGTAGAGTTTGAACAAGAAAGTAAAGTAATGGGTATTACGGTAGATGCGGTGGCGGATGTTTATAGTATTGCCGAGCAAGATGCTAAAGCCGTACCGAGTTTAACCCAAACCAATGAAAGTGAATATGTCGCAGGGTTAGTTAACGTGGGCGAAAAAATGATCGCCCTGATTGACTTGCCTGCAACCATGGATATTTAGCGGTAACAGTAACTAAATAAAGTAAATAACTTAAAGGTGGTGATAAGCATGGGATGGTTTAGTAATTCAAAACAGTCTGAATCAAGCAATGATTTGATCATAAATGCATTGCATAAATCATTAGCAATAATTGAGTTTGAACCTAGCGGAAAAATTATCACTGCGAATGCAAATTTTCTTCGCGTAATGGACTACTCACTTGCTGAGGTTCAAGGTCAGCACCATTCTTTATTTGTTAGCCCTAGCGAAGCGCAAAGTAATGAATACCGTCAATTTTGGCAGCGACTGAGCGCGGGTGAGTTTATTTCAGATGAATTTAAGCGGTTTGGCAAAAATGCTAAAGAAGTTTGGATACAAGCCACCTATAACCCTGTTTTAGATTCACAGGGTCAAGTGATTAAAGTGATTAAATTTGCCACTGAGATCACATTGCAAAAATTAAAGGCGGCAGAAGCTGCTGGACAAGTTGCGGCAATAAATAAATCGCAAGCGGTAATCGAGTTTGACTTAGATGGCACAGTGCTAAATGCCAACGATAACTTTTTAGCCACATTTGGCTACCACCTTAATGAAATACAAGGTAAACACCATCGTTTATTTGTTGCATCTGAATATGCAAATAGTGCAGATTATCAAGCTTTTTGGGCCAAACTGGGACGGGGTGAATACGACCGAGGTGAGTACTTGCGCTTTGATAAACAAGGCCGTGAAATTTGGATTAATGCTTCTTATAACCCCATTTATGATATGGACGGAAGATTAATAAAAATCATTAAATATGCAACTGATATTAGCGAACAAAAAGAACTTGAAAGAGCCTCTAAAAAAACAGCTGACTTAGCCAACGCTCTAAAAGTATGCCAAGCAAATGTGATGATGGCTGATAATGACTTAAACATCATCTTTGCCAATGACCGTGTTAAGCAAATGCTAAAAGCACGGGAAAGGGATTTGCAATCGGTACTACCCAACTTTGCTGTAAGTGACTTAATTGGCACATGTGTTGATGATTTTCATCAACACCCTGCGCATCAGCGCGAGCTGTTAAAAAAATTAGATGCGCCCCATAAAGCGACACTCAAATTAGCTGGTCTTATTTTTAATTTAATTGCTTCGCCATGGTTTAACGAAGAAGGAGAGCGTTTAGGAACGATTGTTGAGTGGCAAGATATTACTGATGAAGTATTTAAGGCCGATGAAGAGCGTGCTAGAGCAGAAGAAAACCTACGTGTTCGTCGCGCGTTAGACACTGTAGCAACAAACACTATGATTGCAGATGCATCGAATGTGATTGTGTATATGAATGACGCGGTGAAAAATATGATGAGCAATGCTCAAAATGATATACGCATCGATTTACCTAACTTTGATTGTAAAAATTTACTTAATCAAAACATTGATATATTTCATAAAAACCCAGCCCATCAGCAAAATATGTTAGCAAAGCTAACGAACACTTACAGTACTGAAATTAAAGTGGGCGGCAGAACCTTTGGTTTAGTTGCTAACCCAATTATAACCCCAGACGATGAGCGAATTGGGACTGTAGTTGAATGGGAAGACAGAACGGCAGAGGTGGCAATAGAAAAAGAGATTGCTCAGTTGGTCAGCGCCGCAAGTAAAGGGGAATTAAATAGCCGAGTGGTTGAGCAAGGAAAAGGTGGCTTCTTCCTGCGTTTAGCTCAGGGTCTTAATAGTTTAGTTAAAGTGGTTGATGACGCCGTAGCAGATACTGGAACTATGCTTGATGCAATGGCCAATGGGGATTTATCAAAACGGATTGAAAAACAGTATTACGGCTCGTTTGATAAACTTAAAAAAGATGCAAATGCGACGGCAGACAAGCTAACCGAGGTCATTAATCGCATTAATACATCGGCTACACTGGTGGCCAGTGGGGCTGAAGAAATTTCACAAGGCAATGCCGATTTAAGCCAGCGTACAGAAGAGCAGGCGTCATCATTAGAAGAAACAGCTTCTAGTATGGAAGAGATGACCAGTACGGTTCGTCAAAATGCTGATAATGCCAAGGTGGCTAATGACTTAGCTGAAGAAACCTGTGATAAAGCAATTCAAGGTGGCGAGGTTGTTAATAAGGCCGTAACCAGTATGTCGGCTATTAACGAATCGAGTAAAAAAATTGCTGACATTATTGGTGTAATAGACGAAATAGCATTCCAAACAAACCTATTAGCACTTAATGCTGCTGTAGAAGCTGCAAGAGCGGGTGAGCAAGGCCGAGGCTTTGCGGTTGTTGCGGGTGAAGTGCGTAACTTAGCTCAGCGCTCAGCTGGTGCAGCTAAAGAAATTAAAGAGTTAATTAGAGATAGTGTTGGCAAAGTTGCTGATGGTAGCGCTCTTGTAAATGAATCAGGTGTGACGTTACAGGAGATTGTGGTGTCGGTGAAACGTGTGACACAAATGATAGCTGATATAACTCAGGCCTCTGAAGAGCAAAGTGCAGGGATTGAGCAAGTAAATAAAGCCGTATCGCAAATGGATGAAATGACTCAGCAAAATGCGGCATTGGTTGAAGAGGCATCGGCTGCAGGTGAATCTATGGCAGAGCAGGCTAATGAAATGCGCCGTTTACTGCACTTCTTTTCACTAGGGCAGCAAGATATGGCGGTGGTATCGCCCACCATTCGCACCCCTGAAATAACGCATAAGCAAGAAAATAGCTTTGTTAATAACAAAAGCAAAGGTGAAAACTTTGTAGACTCAGCTGAAGAGTGGGAGGAGTTTTAACCCTATTTTAGATGGTTCAAACAATGAGGTTAGTTTGAATCTATCTTTATATTTATTTGAGAGTGCATAATGAAAGAGTTTTTATTAACGGATAGCGATTTTAAGGAAGTGGCTCATTTAGTGTATAACGCTTGTGGTATTGTGCTTGGAGAGCATAAGCGTGAAATGGTTTACTCACGATTAGCAAGGCGAATTCGTGAGCGTAAATTAACAAACTTTTCTAGTTACCTAGATTACTTAAAAAATCATAAGGATCAGGAGTTTGATGCATTTATTAATGCCATTACTACCAATCTAACCTCTTTTTTTCGTGAAATTCATCACTTTGAGTTTATAAAAGAGCAGTTTATACCAACGCTGTTAAAAACAAATAAACAGACTAAGCGCGTTCGCATTTGGTCTGCTGGCTGCTCTACCGGTGAAGAGCCCTACAGTTTAGCTATGACGTTACAAGGGGCTTTTCCAAGTGATTGGGATGTGAAAATTTTAGCAACTGATCTTGATTCTAATGTATTAGCTAAAGCTCAGAGCGGTATTTATACTGCGGCAAATGTGAATGGATTGGATGATGCACTGCTCAAGCGCTGGTTTTTAACTAGCAAAGACGGTCAAAGTTATAAAGTGAAACCCAAGCTACAGCAATGTATTTCATTTAAGCGTTTAAACTTACTCCAAGATTGGCCTATGAAGGGTCCATTTGATTTGATCTTGTGCAGAAATGTAGTGATTTACTTTGACAAAGAGACAAAGGATCAGCTTTTTAACCGTTATGCCGATATTTTAAATAACCAAGGTTATTTATTTTTAGGGCATTCAGAAACCATGGGAAAAGAGCATGTCTTATTTAAAAACTTAGGGAAAACCATGTATCAAAAAGTAGCTCATGCAAACACAATTTAAGCCGGTTTTAACGGGATTCGAGCACATTAAGCGCTATTGGGATGCCACGCGAGAGCGTGTGGTCGCTAAGGTATTGCCAGGTGAATTTTATGTTTCTAAAAACGATGAGCTGATCACCACAGTGCTCGGGTCGTGCATTGCTGCTTGTGTTTACGACGATAAGCTTGGCATAGGAGGTATTAACCACTTTATGCTACCTATTCAAAAGGGTGAGCGAATTGACCAAGCACATAGTTTAAGTTGTCGTTATGGTAACTGGGCCATGGAATATTTAATTAATGAAGTGCTTAAAAATGGCGCTTCTCGGGCAAACTTAAAAGTAAAATTGTTTGGGGGAGGCAAAATAATTAGCGCAATGACAGATATAGGTATTGGCAATATTAGTTTTGCAAATGCGTATGTTGTAGAAGAGGCGCTAAACCTAGTGGCGCATGATATGGGTGGCCCCTGGCCGCGCAAAATATTTTTTAATCCCCATAATGGAAAAGTACAGGTTAAAAAGCTAAGAAACTTACACAATAACACCATTGAAAAACGTGAAGTGCGTTACTTACATAATCTTGAACAGCAAACTCAAGCCACTGATATAGAACTTTTTTAAGGATGGCTATGATTAGAGTATTAATAATTGATGACTCGGCACTGATCAGGCAATTACTGACAGAGATACTGCAACAGGCAAAAGACATTGTGGTAGTGGGTTGTGCACAAGACCCATACGAAGCCAGAGAAATGATTAAAAAACACAATCCGGACGTGTTAACACTAGATGTTGAAATGCCAAAAATGGACGGTATTAGTTTTTTAAAAAACTTAATGCGCTTACGCCCCATGCCAGTAGTGATGATTTCCACTCTGACTCAAAAAGGTTCCCCTATCACCCTTGAAGCGCTTGAATTGGGGGCGGTTGATTTTATTGCAAAGCCAACGGTTAACGTTAAACAACAAATGAGTCAATATGCTGACACAGTGCAGCAAAAAGTCAGGGTGGCGGCTAGTGCTCGGGTTCGAGGCTACAAAAAAACCAGTGCTGTAGCAGAACCTATCCCCACCCATGCCGAATTTTTAGTAAATAAAGTGATTGCAATCGGTGCATCAACAGGGGGAACCGAGGCGATAAAAGAAGTGCTGATACGTATGCCCAAAAATTGCCCACCCATTGTAATAACGCAGCATATTCCTCCCGTATTTAGCACCTCATTTGCAGAGCGAATGCAGCGCACTTGTACTATTAACGTAAAAGAAGCACAGCAAGGCGATAAACTGGTAGCAGGTTGCGCTTATATAGCTCCGGGTGGCTTACATTTACGAATTAGTAAACAAGGTAGTGCTTTGTATTGTCAGCTTGATGATGGAGAGGCTGTTAATAGACATAAACCCGCAGTGGATGTTTTATTTAACTCATTACTTGAAATAGGTGCAAAGCATATTGTTGCCACACTATTGACCGGCATGGGAAGTGATGGTGCGAAAGGGTTACTCGCATTAAAGCAACAAGGTGCATACACGCTTGCGCAAGATGAGTATTCGTCTGTGGTATGGGGCATGCCTAAAGCTGCTATTGATATGGGGGCGGCAAATGAAGTGGTACCGCTGGAGAAAATGACCCAGCGGTTATTAAATCAAGTAATGAAAAGGTAAAACTTAGTTGATCACCCAAGGTTGTGAAAACCAATAATAACTGCCGGCTTGTTTTATTGATGGAGCCGTGCAGTTAAAGCGAGAGCGGCCTTTATTAAGCTGTTTTGGCGATGTTATCTCAACCGTACTATCGTCTAACCAATTTAAATTAGCTTGGCCAACGCTTGATACATAACAGGCAAATTGACTCTTATGAAAGTCATCTGTTTCAAGCTTTATAGTGAGTGTCGGTGGATTTTTTGAAGTGACACTATCTTCATAGGTTAGCTTATTAATGGTAAAGGCAGTTGAATTTATCTTGGTAATTAACGTCCCTAGTTTGCTATAAAAACCAGATGCGGGGAAGCGCGGTAAGCGGCTAAAGTTAGAGTGTTGATTAACGGCTCCTGAGTGCTGGCCAATACCAACAAAACCTAGCTCAGTAACGAGTGCTTGTAGTTGATTGTTAAACTCTCCGTATGGGTAAGCAACGTATTTATAGTCGTGACCTATTTCCTCTTTAATACGCTGTTGTGAACTAAGAATGTCTTTTTTTGTGCGTTCGCGCCATTGGCTTTGCGTTTCATTTTCAAGCTTTTTATGTAGGTAGTTATGCTCGGCACTATGATTAGCAATAAGTGCTCCTTTTTTTGCAAGCTTCCTGAGCTTATCCCACCCCATCAAATAGCTCGCTTGCTCATCAATGAGTTTTGGGTTTACGAAAATAGTGTACGGGTAGCCAAATTCCTCAAGGATAGGAGCTGCTTGATCGTAATTATTGTTGTAACCATCATCAAAGGTAATCGCGATTGTTTTGTCCTCTAAAGCCTTACCTTGTTGCAATGCACTGATCAGCTCATTTAATGGAATAACGTTAAAGTTATGCTCTTTTAAATAATTTAAGTGTTTAGTAAAAGTGTTGGCACTCACGCTGGTAACAGCGGGAAGGGTTTCACTGACGTGATGATACTGTAGAATAACAGCTGCTTGCGCGCGTATAGAACCACAAATCAGGAATAATAATACTAAATGAAACAATTTCTTATACATAATAAGGCACACCATAAAAGCTTGTTGTTGTTAGCCGGTCCGATGATATTATCAAATATTACCGTCCCGTTGTTAGGAATTGTTGATACGGCTGTGATTGGTCACTTGGGGAGCGCGCATTATTTAGCCGGTATTGCTTTGGGTTCAACTGTGATCTCTATTTTATTTTGGCTCGTTGGATTTTTAAGAATGAGCACCACTGGGCTGGTGGCGCAGGCTTATGGTCAAAATGATTTAACCCAACTCGTAGCCTTACTTAAGCGCAGTTTATTGTTAGCCACTTCGGTTGCCTTACTCCTTATTTTGCTATCACCCCTTATAAAACATGCCATCGCGTATTTATCAGCTGCCAATAGCGATGTGCTCAATGAAGCCTATCGGTATTTTAGTATTCGTATTTTTAGCGCCCCTGCAGCGCTATGCAACTTAGTTTTACTAGGCTGGATGTTAGGTGTTCATTATGGCCGAGGGCCATTTTATTTACTGTTAGTGACTAACATTACCAATATTGTGCTCGATATTTATTTTGTAGTGTACCTTGATTGGGCGGTTGCAGGGGCTGCGTGGGCATCACTTATTGCTGACTATATCGCGCTTGTATTTGCTTTATTGCTAGTGGCTCAACTTGCTAAAAAGCATGGTATGAGCTTGGCTGTAGCAAATTGGTTTAGTTTAGAAAAAATGGCAGGACTACTGAGCTTAAACCGCGATATTTTTATTCGTTCTTTAGTACTGCAATTATGTTTTAGCTTTATGACCTTTTATGCTGCTCGCCTCGGTGAAACCACACTGGCCGCCAATGCTGTTTTACTCAACTTTTTAATGTTAGTTAGCTTTGCACTTGATGGAATAGCCTATGCAAGTGAGGCCAAAGTAGGTCAAGCTAAAGGTCAAAAAAGTGTTGAAAAGATAAGGCTTTGGGTAAAAATAAGTGTATTTTGGGGTATGTTATTTGGCGTTTTGTATAGTGTGTTTTTTATAGTTTTTGGCAGCAGCATTATTAAGCTATTAACGAATGTACCAGAGGTTATTGACGAGGCCATTCACTATTTACCTTGGGTAATAGCATTGCCTATTTTAGCTATGAGCTGCTTTTTGTTCGATGGTATTTTTGTTGGTCTGACACGCGCTAAAGCGATGCGAAACAGTATGTTGCTTTCAGCGATTGTAGGCTTTTTCGGGGTGTTTTGGCTATTTCAGGACTGGCAAAACCATGGTTTATGGTTAGCCATGAGTTGTTTTATGCTTATGCGAGGCGTAACGCTTATTGTTAAATATCAACAATTAAAAGCTAATAATCAATTACTTAATTAAGCGAATTGATATAAACCGTTACTTCCAAAGGTCGGGGTCGTTATTTTTGGAAGGGATATTTTTTAATACTTGAGAAAAGCGGTTAGCAAAAATACCCGCATAGCCCCAAAAAGCAAAAAATAAAGCGGGGACTAAAATTACTAAGCCAATAACTTGCAAACTATAATGGCTGTAATAGCCTACAGCGATAAATATCACGGCTAGCACAAATAGTGCTAGCCCGCGAAAAAAGCGATTTAAACTCAACTTAGGGTCGCTCCCTAAGCGGTAAATAAGTGGCTTTAGCATAATGAATTAATGCTTAGTAGTAAGAATGCTCGCCTGCTTCATGATCGGTAATGTCAGACACACCGGTGATTTCATCAAACTTAGCAATCATCTCTTTTTCAATGCCTTCTTTTAGTGTGACATCGATCATAGAACATCCATTACAACCACCACCAAACTGAAGTACAGCAACACCTGCTGCGGTGATCTCTACCAAGCTAACTTGGCCGCCATGGTTGGCAAGTTGTGGGTTTACTTCGGTTTCTAGCATGTGTTGCACACGCTCATTCAAGCTGGCATCTTCACCTAGTTTACGTGCTTTAGCATTAGGTGCTTTAAGTGTTAATTGAGTACCCATTTTGTCGGTAACAAAATCAATTTCAGCTTCGGCTAAAAAAGGCGCGCTTTCAGCATCAACAACCGCATCAAAGCCGTTAAAATTTAGGCGAATATCGCTCTCTTCTACCGCGTCTTCTGGACAATAAGAAACACCACATTCAGCTTGTGATGTACCAGGGTTAACAACAAACACACGAATATTCGTTTGTTGAGATTGATCTGCTAATAGCTTAGCAAAATGCGCTTGCGCTGTTTCGGAAATAGAAATCATAATACCGTCTATACTTGACTAAATTACTCGGATACTGCATATCATACTCCGCTCATCGTGTTGCGGCTAGTGTTGAACGTAAAAAGTTGGCATCTATTTTAAGCAATGGTAGCGTGCAATTAACAAACATTTTTAGAGTGATTTACATGCGCTTCATATTAACAATAATGGTGGTACTGGCCAGTTTTTCAAGTATGGCAAAGCCCCTATCTTATTATTTTGAGCAACAGGTTGAATTTGATTCCACCATACCAACACCACAAGAGGTACTGGGTTATCAAGTGGGTGAGTGGCATGTAAGGCATGACCAACTTGTTCGCTACATGGAAATTTTAGCTCAAAAAAGCGATCGAATTAATTTTGAAGTAATAGGCCGAACTCACGAACAGCGCCCGTTAGTTATGCTTACGATTACAGCGGCTAACAAATTAAAAAATATAGAAAAAACTCGCCAAGCACATTTAGCTCGCCTAAATAATTCAAACAATAAAACAGCAGAGCAGCCCAGTGTCGTATGGATGGGCTACAGTGTTCATGGTAACGAATCATCAGGTAGTAATGCAGCGTTACTAGTCGCTTATTATTTAGCGGCAGCGCAAGGCGATGAAATAAATGACCTACTTAACAATACGGTTATTTTACTCGACCCGTCGCTTAACCCAGATGGACTAGCACGTTTTGCAAATTGGGCTAATAGTAATCGGGGTATGAACTTATCGTCAGATCCGCAAACCCGAGAGCATGTAGAGAGCTGGCCAAGCAGCCGTACAAACCATTATTGGTTTGATTTAAACCGTGATTGGTTGTTGTTACAGCACCCAGAGTCGCGGGCTCGGATTGCTAAGTTTCATTATTGGAAACCTAATATTTTAACTGACTTTCATGAAATGGGGCCAAATAGTAGCTACTTTTTTCAACCGGGTATCCCAAGTCGTAAACACCCAATTACGCCTGAAGAAAATGTGAGCCTTACCAAAGCGATTGCAAATTATCATGCTAAAACATTAGATGAAAACAACGCGCTATACTTTACAGAAGAAAGCTTTGATGACTTTTATTATGGTAAAGGCTCTACCTACCCCGATGTAAACGGGGGTGTGGGTATTTTATTTGAACAAGCAAGTTCTCGTGGCCATATTCAAGAAACGATCAATGGTCCGCTAACGTTTGCGTTTACAATTAAAAACCAACTTTTAACGAGCTTATCAACGTTTAAAGCGGCGATTGATAACCGCCAAGCTTTGCTTGAGTATCAAGCGAACTTTTATAACAAAGCGGTTGAGCTTGCCAAAGATGAAGACTATCAAGGCTATATTGTTCAAGCAGCTGAAGATCACACCCGTACTAACGATTTTTTAAGCATACTTAAACAACATCAAATTAATGCCTACCCAGTGAAAGAAGGGCTAAAAGCTGAGGGTAAAAACTTTACCGCTGATAGTTATTTTGTGCCGCTTGCGCAACCACAATATCGATTAGTTAAAGCTATTTTTAGTGAGCAACAAAACTTTGCCGATAACACCTTTTACGATGTGTCGGGTTGGACATTAGCGCATGCGTTTAATTTACCATTTGCTAAAGTAAACAGCCGTTGGGGGTTAGAGATAGAAAAAACAGCTTGGCAAAAAGCAAAGCAGCCAGAGTTAGCGCCACTGACTAAAAATTACGCCTATGGATTCGCATGGGATGACATGCAGGCCCCGAAAATGCTCAATAGTCTGTTACAGCAAGGCATTAAAGCACGTGTTGCACTAAAACCATTAACTGCAGTATCAACCAACGCAGAAGTAAACTTTGACGCCGGTAGTATTATCATTCCTGCTGGGCTTCAAACTGATACTGACTGGGTGGCAAAGCTAAATCAAGCACAAAGCCAGTTTGGGATTGAACTTAAACCAATTACTACTGGCTTAACCAGTAAAGGTGCTGATTTAGGGTCGCGCTCTATGGCTGTGGTTTCTGCACCTAAGGTGTTACTTGTTGGCGGTAAAGGCGTGAGCCAATATGAAGCGGGTGAAGTGTGGTACTACCTAGATCGTTTTGTAGGTGTAGCGCCAACCATTGTTGAAATGAATCGTTTAGCGTCTTTAGAGCTCAGTAATTACAGCCATATTGTGTTGGCGCATGGCGATTATTCGACGTTATCTGATGCCGATAAAGTGGCAATTAAAAGTTGGGTGAGAAAAGGCGGTGTTATTTGGGGACACAAAGGCGGAGCTAAGTTTTTAGCCGATCAACAGCTATTAAAAGCAAGCTACTTATCGCGTAAAGATGTGGCTGGGGCATTTGATACTCAAGGTTTAAAATATGCAGACAAAGACCACTTAGCGGGTCGCCAGCGTATTGCCGGTGCGATATTTAATACCAAGGTAGATACAACTCACCCTCTGACATTTTCATTTAAGCGTGACACACTACCTGTATTTAAAAATAGCACCTGGCTATTGGAAGCCTCGCAAGCACCGTTTGTAAATATACTTACCTACACACAGCAGCCGCTCCTTGCTGGTTTTACTGATGCAATAAATGTAGAGCAAGTGGCTGGTGGAGCTGCGTTAATGGCGCATTCTTATGGGCGAGGTAGTGTTATTGCGATGACTGACAACCCTGTATTTAGAGGGTACTGGTATGGCACCAGCCGATTGTTAAGTAATGCTTTATTTTTCGGCCACACCTTTCGCGTGAGTGGAAACTAACACGCCCTAAAGTGGTGTTAAACACGTAGTGAATGCCCATACGTGTTTAGCGCCCGCTTCTTTTAACGATAATGTAGCCGCATTAAGAGTTGCTCCTGTGGTCATAATATCATCGATAATTACTACCGTTTTTCCCTCTAAATTAATCGTGCATGAAAAAGCCTGCTGTAAATTTTTGACCCTTTTAGCTTTGCTTAATTGTGATTGTGCCGAAGTGTGTTTATGGCGAAGTAACGCATTATTTAACACCTTATTTGACGCCAAACAGGGTTGCCATACTTGGGTTACCTGATTAAATCCACGCGTTAAAAAGCGCGCTTTATGTAAAGGTAAAATAATAAATGCATCAACAGCTATAGGGTGTTTAGTCATAAAAACAGTAAGTTGCTTTTTTATGACTTGCTGCAGTGCTTTTTTATAATGGATTTGATTATTAAATTTAAGTTGTTTTAACCATAAATCAAAAGGGGGCTGGTAAAAGGCACATGCAAACAGCTTTTCAAAGCTGCAGTTAGGAAACATTTCTACAATATCAGGGCGGTAAAATAAATTGTCATGCTCGGCCAAATCTAGCAATGGCAAGTCATCTAAACAAAATTGACACAGTCCCATTGAGCTATGAATTTGACTTTGACATAACACACAGTAAGAGGGAAATAGCCAATCACCTAGGCTGAGTTTCATTCGCTGATGATCCTCATTACAAACTCCTTTTAAAGCGCTATCATAGATCTTAAGTTTGGTTAAGGTTAGGTAAATATGCAAAATGAATGTGTGTTGTTACATGGTTGGGGAATGAACCAAGGTGTGTGGCAGTTAATAAAACCAGAATTAGAGTTTTTATATTCAGGTAAAGTGCGTTGTTTGGATTTACCCGGTTATGGTGATAATAACGCCTCTTTAAGCCCATATACATTACACGATGCTGCAAAGCAGGTGAGTGAGCAGTTAAAGCCACAATCGGTACTAATGGGGTGGTCTTTAGGTGGGTTGTTTGCTATTTATATTGCCAAACATTGGCCAGAAAAAGTATCAAAAGTCATTTTAGTTGCCTCAACGCCCTTTTTTGCAGAGCAATTGCCATGGGCTGGCATTAAGCCTAAAGTATTAAAACAGTTCAAAGAGCAGTTGTTGCAAGAGCGTTCAAAAACGATAGAGCGCTTTTTGGCAATTCAGGCAATGGGCAGTGAGTCGGCTCGCGATGATGTAAAACAGTTAAAGCAGTTATTGAGTCAGTCACCGCCTCCGTATAACGAGGCTTTAAGTGCAGGGCTAGACATACTGCAAAATGAAGATTTACGCGAATTATTTGCTCAATGTCCAGTGACTATTCGCGGCATTTTTGGACGCTTAGACTCTCTCGTTCCTTATCGGGCCATTGAGAAAATGGTGGCACTTAATGCTGACTTTGAGTACGAAGTGTTAGACAAAGCATCGCATGCGCCTTTTATTTCTCATAAAAGTGAATTTTTATCTGCCGTTAAATCAATGCTTTGAAGCAAAGCCATGATTACTGCGGTTTAAAGCTTTATTTTGCGTGATTTTTGAGCGATAATTAAACAATATTTATTTGCTGGAGGTTTATTATTATGCCAATAGGATCTGTATTCAATAGTGGTGTTGAAGGGTTTAATAGAGCCAGCCAAGGAATTGAAAAAGCCAGCGCTGAGATTAATCGTGCCAGCATAGAGCAGCAAGACGACTCTCAACTAGCGCAGCAACGTCAATTAACGGCCGCTCGTCCTGAAGAAGCAGTCACCGCGCCAGTATCTCAACCTGCACGAATTGATGATGCATTAGTAAACTTAAAAGTTGAAGAGTTTAATGCTAAGGCAAACACGCAATCTATCCAAACTGCAGATGACGTATTAGGCACTTTAGTTGATATTAAAGTGTAATTTCTCATGAATATTGTCACGCCATTTCCGTCTATCAATATAAACACCGCAAATGTTTATACAGAGACTGCTCGGCGTGACAACCAGCTACGTGAAGTCATTCCCCCAGCCGCTGCAAACACTGCCGGTAGCACAGAAAACAAAGCCCAAAGTGATGCAGAAAAAGCCAAACTGCCAGGAAATAGCGACAGCTCAACCTACAATGCGAGTGGCAAAATTGCAGACGATAAAACGATTGCGCAACGCGAAGGCAATGCAGATAGCGATCAAGATGATGCCGAGCAAGAAAAACAACAAGCTGCAGAAGAAGTTAGTGAGCAAGAAGAGCTGCAACTTGAGCAAGAACTTCAACAAATTAAAGAGCTTAAAGCACGCGACACTGAAGTGCGAACACATGAGCAAGCGCATGCCGCTGTGGGTGGACAATATGCGGGCTCTCCTAGCTATGAATACCAAAGAGGCCCTGACGGTACTAACTATGCCGTAGGTGGTGAAGTACCGATAGATGTTGGGGTTATCAATGGTGACCCTCAAGCAACCATTGATAAAATGCAAACGGTACGTGCTGCAGCACTAGCGCCAGCAGAGCCTTCAGGTGCCGACAGGGCAATTGCAGCAGATGCCACTCAAAAAATAGCCGCAGCACAAGCTGAGTTAGCATCAGCGGATGACGAAGACAGCAGCGAAGGTCAAAGTAGAGTCAGTGCATCGTTTTCTAATAGTGAAAGTTCAGAAGTAAAAACCGCTAAAAGCGAAGAGCAAACGCGTGATGTTGAAGTAGAAGCACGTGCTGGTCGCATTGCTAGCTTTTACCAACTGGCCACTTCTCCTGCGACTCAAAGCCAATTCTCAGCACAAATTTAAATTAAAGCTTATATTTAATAGCCATAAAAAAACCGCCTAAGCGGTTTTTTTATTGGGTCATTTTATTTTTTCACTTTCGCATTGGCAAAGGCATCAGCAAACGCATTACCCATCATGGCATTGCCTGTGTCGCGCTTAGGCTTAGGCGCTCGCGTTTGGTTTGCATTGTTGCTGCGCGGCTTTTGCGGCGCCGCAGGGGCAGCTTTATTGCTAGTGTCTATCTCGTCATCTAGGCGCATAGTAAAACTAATACGTTTACGGGCAGCGTCGACTTCAACCACTTTGACTTTAACAATGTCACCTGCTTTAACTACTTCTCGTGGGTCTGAAATAAACTTGTTAGTAATGGCTGAAATATGCACGAGTCCATCTTGATGAACACCCACATCAACAAATGCACCAAAATTAGCAACGTTCGATACCACGCCTTCTAAAATCATACCGGGCTTAAGGTCACTAATTTTTTCAACACCGGCTTTAAACTCAGCAGTTTTAAATTCAGGGCGCGGATCGCGACCCGGTTTATCAAGCTCGCTAATAATATCGGTCACGGTAGGCAGGCCAAATTTATCGTCAATATAATCATTTGCAGCGAGCTTATTTAAAAACTCCTTATTACCAATGAGGTGATTTACGTCTACCTGATTGTGCTCACAAATACGCTTAACGATAGGGTATGCTTCAGGGTGAACTGATGAGTTGTCTAGTGGATCGCTGCCATTGTTAATGCGTAAAAAGCCGGCTGCTTGTTCAAATGCTTTTGGCCCCAAGCGCTCTACTTTTTTCAACTGACTGCGTTTTGTAAATGAACCGTTTGTATCACGGTAGTTTACAATGTTTTGCGCTAAGGTTTTGTTTAAGCCAGAAACACGTGCAAGCAAAGGCACAGAAGCCATATTTAAATCAACACCGACACTGTTTACACAGTCTTCTACCACCGAAATTAGGCTTTGCCCCAGTTGGCTTTGCGATACATCATGTTGGTATTGACCTACACCAATAGACTTAGGCTCTATTTTAACCAGCTCAGCCAATGGATCTTGGAGGCGGCGTGCAATAGATACGGCACCGCGTAAAGATACATCTAAATCTGGAAATTCATTAGCGGCAAACTCAGACGCAGAGTACACCGAAGCGCCGGCCTCACTGACCATGATTTTATTCAGTTTAAGCTCGGTATTGGCTTTGATAAGTTCGCCAACTAGTTTATCTGATTCGCGAGAAGCGGTGCCGTTACCAATTGCAATAAGCTCTACCTTATGTTGACGACATAGCTGCTCGAGCGTGCGTAATGATTTATCCCAATGATTTTGTGGTGCATGTGGGAAAATCGTTTGGGTAGCAAGCAGCTTACCTGTGCTATCAACCACGGCAATTTTACAACCGGTACGTAAACCAGGATCTAAACCTAACGTAGTGCGAGGACCTGCAGGAGCTGCCATTAATAAGTCTTTTAAGTTTTTAGCAAATACATCAATGGCACCGGTTTCGGCTTTTTCACGCATTGAGGCTAAAAATTCATTTTCTAAGTGTAATCCAAGCTTAATTTTCCACGCCCATTGCACCACGGTTAATAACCAAGCGCTGGCAGGTTTGTTTTTAATATCTAGGCGGTAATGATCGCTAATCATCTGTGCACATAATTGCGCTGGGTTTTCAGCGCTCGGCTCAGGATTAATAGTTAACTGTAAAACGCCTTCATTACGCGCTCTTAGCATGGCTAGTGCACGGTGCGAGGGGACTTTTTTTAACGGTTCTTGATGTTCAAAGTAGTCTCGGTATTTAGCCCCCGCTTGTTCTTGGCCATCAATAAGTTTGCTTTCAATCGCCCCATTCTGACTAATATGAGTTCTAAATTTAGCGAGTAATTTAGCGTCTTCAGCAAAGCGCTCCATCAAAATAAACTTAGCACCATCAAGCGCTGCTTTAGTATCGACAATCGCTTTTTCGCTATTAATAAATTTTACAGCCTCAGCTTCTGGGTCAAGCATTGGATCGTTAAATAATGCATCAGCTAGCTGTTCTAAACCTGCTTCAATAGCTATTTGACCTTTAGTGCGGCGTTTTGCTTTATAAGGCAAATATAAGTCTTCTAGTTCGGTTTTACTTTGTGCTGCTTTAATATCAGCCGCTAATTCACCGGTAAGTTTATTTTGAGATTCTATCGTCGACAGGATAAAGCCACGACGCTCTTCAAGTTCACGTAAATAAGATAAACGTTGTTCTAGAAGGCGTAGTTGGGTGTCATCTAATCCACCGGTCACTTCTTTTCTGTAACGGGCAATAAAGGGGACGGTTGCGCCTTCATCAAGTAACTTTGTTGCTGCAACCACTTGTTGCTGCTGTGCATTTAGCTCAGTTGCTAAACGTGCAGAGATATCGCTCATGCAAAAACCTTTTAATACAAAAAATAAGACCAGCTAAGAAGTTAACTGATGCGTCAATGTCTTGAATAATATCACAGGGGAGGGTAATAAAAAGCTCTTAAAGCAAGCTATTTTACTTGCCTTAAGATGCCATTACCGGGGTTGGAACTATACTAATAAAAAGCGGATTTAGTGAGGGTGCTCTATACTTTCGAGTACTTCACTAAATGTGTGTGCTATTGGGCTAATATGAACAGGAATTTGCAGCTTACGTGCTATATCGCGTGCTGAAATTAAGCCGCTGATTTCATAGTTAGCCGCAGTGACTAATAAAAACATAGCGCCATGATGTTCCATAGTTTGCAGTGCATCACCAATGCATGAGTAGCTTAAGCTTTTCATACTTACACCCATTAAATTACTCAGCGGTGTCATTAAATAGCGTAAGCTAATTTCACTACGAGGCAAGCCTAAACGCTGCGCTAAAATCATGATTTTTGAGCTTTGTAAATCTGCACTTGCGACAATTCCAATTAATTTTTGATGCTCGTCAGTCACTAAAATAAAATCAGAGCGCTGAGTATTTAACTGTTTCGATGCTTGTTCAATGGTTGTATCAAACGCTGCACGCATAGGACTGGTATGCGTAAAGCTAGTTACTATGCGTGTTGCAGGAGAAGTTAAATCAATTACAGGCTCATTAGTAAAAGTATCAGCAATAGTGCCATGCGAAATGTCTTGGGTACGGAGTTCTTTAAAGTTAGACATAATATCCACCTAAATAAATTAGTTATAAAAATTTAATAATGTTTAAAAGTAAGTTACTAAATTAAATAACAGGTGGCGCTCGCGGGTTTGCGTGATTGTAGGCAGTGGCTAAAAATTGACTTTCATAATGAAAGAAAAACGCTAAAGGAAGTGGTTGAATTTCTCTAAGCGCAATAACACCATCAAGAGAATCTATATCGGTGTCGAGGTTTGCTTGGTCAGGGGAGTCACAAACAATAAATTCAGCTGGGGCAAAACCAGCATCAAGTTTGTTATTTTTAGGTGCGCCATGCAATGTCAAACTCACACTCATGAAGAGTGCAAACACGAGGGCATTTTGTAATATGCGCGCTGTTATGTTTGACATGGTGGTGACCTTAATTAACTACTCTCAAGTTAATACAACATTACTTGAGTAACCTTAGTTATAGCTTACTCATAAAATATAAACAATAAAAAGTTAATGTGATCTGAATCAAAACTAAGCGATGCTATTTTTGGTAAGTGATGTTATTTACGTACCATTGCTTAGCGCCTTGGGGAGTCATTACCTCAAAATCATCGTCTACTTGTTTTTTTAATAACGCTCGCGCCATTGGTGAATCGATAGAAATATAATCGTTGCGATCATAAATTTCATCGGGACCGACAATTCTAAATTTTTTACACTCACCGGCCTCGTTTTCTATTTCCACCCAAGCACCAAAAAAAACTTTGCCGTCTTGTACGGGGGAGTAGTCAACAATTTTTAGATCGGGGATGCGTTTTCGTAAATAGCGTATACGACGGTCAATTTGGCGAAGCAAACGCTTGTTGTACTGATAGTCTGCGTTTTCAGAGCGATCACCTAGGCTGGCAGCCCAACTCACAATTTTAGTTACTTCTGGACGTTTTTCATTCCAAAGATGATCATGCTCTTGCTGCAATTGTAAATAACCTTCGCGAGTAATTAAGTTTGTTTTCACGCTGAGTTCTTGTTTAATCTTCATGAGTGGCAAGGTATTAAAATAAAGGCTGCTTGTCGAGATAAAACCGCTATCAATGGGTTTGAAATGTTCAGTAACAATCTAAGCGCTTAATTAGTTTTTTATTCTTAAGTTTTTCATTTATATTAACTATTAATAAATTATAAAAATAAGCAACAGATTATGGGACAAGAGACAGTAAAAGTATTGGTGGTGGATGATGATAAACGTTTACGCAGTTTGCTGGAACGCTATTTGGTAGAGCAAGGATTTATTGTCAGAACAGCTGCCGATTCAGAGCAAATGGATAGGCTAATTGAGCGTGAAAATTTTCACCTAATGGTGCTTGATCTAATGCTGCCCGGCGAAGATGGGCTCTCTATTTGCAGACGTTTACGCCAAAAAGAAAACCAAATCCCTATTGTTATGCTGACCGCCAAAGGCGATGAAGTCGATCGTATTATTGGCCTAGAACTCGGCGCTGACGACTATATTCCGAAACCGTTTAATCCTCGCGAGCTATTAGCGCGCATAAAAGCCATTTTACGTCGTCAATCAAAAGAAGTGCCAGGAGCGCCCTCAGCAGAAGAGAATTTAATTGAGTTTGGTAAATTCACCCTAAATTTAGCCACCCGGGAAATGAGTGAAGGCGATAACACGGTGTCGCTCACCAGTGGTGAATTTGCGGTGTTAAAAGCGTTAGTGTCTCACCCGCGTGAGCCATTAAGTCGAGATAAATTAATGAATTTAGCTCGAGGGCGAGACTATAGTGCGCTTGAGCGCAGTATTGATGTTCAAGTATCACGCCTTCGTAGAATGATTGAAGTTGATGCCGCTAACCCTCGCTATATTCAAACGGTATGGGGTTTAGGTTACGTATTTGTTCCTGACGGTGAAAAGTAATCATTATGGGAATGTTTCCGCGTAGTGCGTTTGGACAAACCGTATTTTTGGTTGCCGCTTTGTTGCTTATTAACCAAATTGTCTCCTACGTCACGGTAAGTTTATATGTAGTTAAACCCACCATTGAACAAGTTAATTTAATGCTGGCTAAGCAAATTAAAACTGTGTTTATTGATTGGGAAGATGGTGTTGAAGTTACCGATGAAGTCTCTGAGAAGTTTTTTGAAATAACTGGCATTGAAGTAATGACTCAGCGTGAAGCTATGCGAAATGGTTTAGGCCAAAGTCGTGAATATTCTGGGCTATCGCGTAGTATGTCTGAGCAATTAAATGGCTTTTCTCGGGTACGCATTAGTCAAACTGATCCGCTTATTTATTGGGTAGAAGCCCCGCAGGCGCCGGGTTATTGGGTCAAAGTGCCGCTCACCGGATTTAAAGAAAGTAACCTTGAGTTTTTAACCTTTTATCTTTCAAGCATCGGCTTTTTAAGTGTATTAGGAGGCTGGCTATTTGCAAGGCACTTGAACCGACCGCTAAAAGCATTACAACAAGCTGCGATAAAAGTAGGGGTGGGCGACTTTAGTACCAAGTTACAAGAGCAAGGGTCGAGTGAGGTTATTGAGGTAACACGCGCCTTTAATCAAATGTCGCGAGGTATTGCTGCCCTTGAAAACGACCGTCGATTACTTATGGCCGGTGTTTCTCATGATTTACGCACACCGCTTACGCGTATTCGTTTAGCCACAGAAATGATGGTTGATGAAGATGATTATTTACGTGAAGGCATTATTTACGATATTGAAGATATGAATGGCATTATCGATCAATTTATCGAATATTTACGCCATCATAAACGGGAAGAACAAACCTGCGAAGATATTAATGCACTGGTTGGTGAAGTTGTACAAAGTGAGCTTAAGCATCAACGGGTGATCACGTTTAAACCGAACCCTAATGTTGGAAAAATTCCCATAAGCAGTGTTGCGATTAAGCGAGTGGTGACTAATATGATTGAAAATGCACTGCGATATTCAGAGGGCGATATTGAAGTACTCAGTTACTTCAATTCCAATAAAAAGTATGTGGTTATTGCGGTCAACGATAGTGGTCCGGGTATTCCTGAGAGTGAGCTAGAGTCAGTATTTGAGCCGTTTAAACAAGGTGATGCAGCTCGCGGTAGTGAAGGTAGCGGCCTAGGCCTTGCAATTATTAAACGTATTATCGATATGCATGGCGGCAAGGTGGTGCTCTCGAATCGCCCTGAAGGTGGTTTAAGTGCGCAAATATACCTACCAATAAAGGTTACTAATCCAGGCTAATAACGCTATCTGCATGGTTGCAGATAGCGTTAATTTATTATCTAGGGTTCAGGTTAACTACTAAAGTGCTTTAAAACGAATAGCGGTGCCGCCACTGGTAGCCAGTTCTAGTGTTAGCTTATCGCTTGCGGTAACAATGCGTTTTTCAATGCTTAAATCATAAGGATTGTTCTTCCACTCTGCCTTATCACCATCACGATAAATTTGCGCTTCAAACTGTTTATCTTTATCTAAAAAGTCGAGTTTAACTTCAATGGTGCGGGCATTTTCGTCAGTCACTGCACCTAAGTACCAATCGTTTCCTGAGTAGTTATCGCGCTTGCGCTCTTTGCGTGCAAATACAATAAAGTCGCCTACTTCGCCATCAAGCGCGATACTTTGCTGCCAATCGGTTGGTACGTCTTGAATAAACTGAAAAGCATCGGGTTTAGCTAAATAATTACGCGGTAAATCCGCCGCCATTTGAATTGGGCTATACATCACCACATACAATGCTAATTGCTTTGCCAGTGTTGTTTGTGGGCGATTTGTATCGTCCCCTAAGCCATTAAAGCTCATATCAAAAATACCTGGGGTAAAGTCCATTGGCCCTGCAAGCATACGGGTAAAAGCAAGCATTGGAATGTGCTCTGGTGGATTAGGTGGCGTACCCCATGCGTTAAACTCTTGTCCACGCGCACCTTCACGGGCAATCCAGTTGGGGTAAGTACGGCGCAGACCTGTGTCTTTAATTGGTTCATGGGTGTTGATGCTTAGCTTATATTTAGCGGCAAGTTTAATGTTATGTAAGTATTCATTTACCATAAATTGGCCGTCGTGCCATTCAAAGCGGGCAATGCCGTTTTCATCTATGCGTTTTATATTGCCACCATCGGCCACATAACCGGTTTTTATTTGGCTTACATTTGATTTTTCGTAAAGCGCAAAAGCATCTTCCATTTGGTCGCGATAATTGCTGACATTGCCAGAGGTTTCATGGTGACCAATTAACTGTACCCCTTTTTCTTTACCGTACTGTGTAAGCGCTGCAATATCGAAATCGTCATAAGGCTGAGTAAAGCTAAATACATCACCATTATAAAACCAGTCGCCATCCCAACCTGTGTTCCAACCTTCAACTAATACGCCGTCAAAGCCATACTCAGCGGCAAAGTCCATATAGTATTTAGTATTTTTTGTGGTGGCACCGTGTTTTTCTCCACTGCCCCAAGTTGTTTCATTGATGTGCATTCCCCACCAAATACCTACATATTTACCTGGTTTAACCCACGACACATCACCGAGTTTATTTGGCTCATTCAGGTTTAAAATAATATCTGAATTAACTAAGTCTATCGCTCGCTCACCTATTTGAATGGTGCGCCAAGGAGTGTTGAATGCGCCTTGCTTCTTAACGGCAATGCCATCAGACCATGGCGTTAAATCGGCACTAAACGTACCAGGGCGACGCTGGTTAAGCACCATCCCTGCATAATCTACCAGAGCTGCTTCATGAATGCTGACATGTACACCGTTACCATTTTTAAAGGTAAAAGGGGTATGAACAAGTGCAGCATTTTGTAAGTCTGTAGTGTTATAGACATATTCATAACGGTTCCAACCGCGAGCAGGTATCCACCATGCGGTGGTTTTATCTTTTGCGGCAATAGCAAATTCGGTCAGTTCTTTAGTAATTTCAGTTTTTTCAAAATCGGCTTGCTTAGGGACTTCATAGCGAAAACCTACACCACTATCAAAGGCTTTAAATCGTACAGTGTATGTGCCAGCGTGGGGCGCAGGTTTATTGAAGGTAACGGCAATTTCATTGTGCTTATCAATAACGGTTTGACGCTCTCCCCAAGGTTGCTGCCATTGGCTATCGGTTTGTGAACGAGTTACTTCACTAATAACAAAGCCGTCATCAAATGGTGCTTGGCTTTTAAACCTAAAACCTAAGCGTGACTGCTCAATAACAGGCTTACCATTAAAGCTAATAGAGTAATGAGGGGATGATGATTGATCAGAAATGGTAATTTTAATTTTTTGATCAGGTGATTTCAGCGTGGCTTCTTTTGCAAAAGCACTGCTTGCAAGTAAAGCAACTAATAGTAAAGGTAGTCTCATTGTGTGTCCTTGATGTCAAACCGTAGGTTATGAGCATAAAGTGATGAACCCACTATTACGAGGTAGCTGCATACGTATTCAATTAATTAGCTAAAAAAGAGTGTATTAATTAATCCGCAAAACTTTATGTAATTAGTTCTATAATAAATAAAAATAATTTAACAAGAAGAAAATATGCTGAAAATTTCACTCGCTATTTTAGGTTTTATAATTGTTTTTAAGAGCAGTGCAGTAACGGTTACTGTTTATGATAATAACCAAAAAACTCAAGAGAATGCTGTTGTGTGGTTAGCTCCAGAGCAAGCCTCTGAGGTGAACTTAAATCAATCACTGTTCACTATGACACAAAAAAATCGCCAATTTACGCCACATATCTTAGTCGTTGAAAAAAACAGCCAAGTTGAATTTCCTAACGCTGACTCGATAATGCATCACGTGTATTCATTTTCTAAAAGCAAAACATTTGAATTAAAACTTTACCGAGAACAACCACAAAATCCAATTACATTTGAGCAAACAGGAGTTGTGGAGCTTGGATGTAATATTCATGACTGGATGTTGGGTTACATTGTTGTTGTGGATAGCCCATATTATGCAATCACCAATGAGCAAGGAGTTGCATCGTTCGACATCCAAAATGGAGCCTATAAACTAAATGTTTGGCATGAAGGCTTTAGAGATATTAGCAACATAGAGTCGCAGAAAGTTGTTATAACTAACAATAAATTAAGTTATCAATTAAAACAAAAACTAACTTTGCCTATTAGGGTTGAAGTTGATGAGTTTGACGATTATGAATAGTCTATTGCACTTAGCTGTTGTTATTTGCTTGTTGAGTGTTTTTACTGTCAATGCACAAGTTAAAGGTTTGCTGCAAGTAAGGGCTGTGCAAGCTGATTCACAACTAAGCTGGCAAGAGGGTGGAATTGGTTTATATCGCCATGATGCGGCTAATCAAGGTGTGGTTTTATCTCAGGGAATTATTGATTTAAGTGCAGATATAAGTTCTAGTTGGTCTGCCCATGCTGTAGTTAATTTATATCAAGATCCAAAAAGTACTTTGGGGGTTAGTCAGGCTTACCTGCAATATAAACCTTTAGTTCGCAGTGATTATAAATGGCATATTAAAGTGGGTGGCTTTTATCCACAATTGTCATTAGAAAATCCTGATATGGGCTGGTTATCTGTATATAACTATACCAATTCGGCAATTAATTCATGGGTAGGTGAAGAGCTGCGAACACTAGGTGTTGAAGCAACAATTAAACGCCCAGCCCGTAATTTTAATAGTGCCCATAGTTTTAGTTTGGTTGGTGCGACATTTAAAGGTAACGACCCTGCGGGGACATTACTCGCTTGGCGAGGCTTTGCTTTGCATGATCGCCAAACAACACTTAATGAGGCTCTCGCTTTTGCGCCTGTAGCGTCTTTAAATACTCCACAGTTACAATTTCAAGCAAACCAAGTTTTACCGTTTGAAGAGGTCGATGGGCGATTTGGTTATTACGTTGGTGGGCATTGGGATTATTTAAAAAAATCTCAGTTGCGAGTGTATTACTATGATAACAATGGTGACCCTGGCGCTCTTAATTATAATACGGGTCAATATGCCTGGGATACTCGATTTTTAAGTGTCGCATGGCTAAATAAATTTACACCGAAAACACGATTAATTATCCAAATAATGTCGGGTGGTACGGCTATGGGTCAAAACCGCGGCGTTGATACTCGATTTTATAGTCATTTTGCATTATTGAGTCATAAAATAAAACGCCACCGTTTCTCAGTACGTTACGATTATTTTGAGGTGACAGACAAAGACGATTGGAAGTTTGACCCTAATGCTAGTCATGGCGAGGGACTAACAGCAACTTGGCGTTATCAGCTTACACCACAATGGCAAATAGGTGTTGAGGGGTCAGCGCTTCATAGCCAAGCAGATAACCGAGTAGCTATGAATAAAGCATCGAGAATATCGCAGCAGCAAATAGCATTAAATGCTCAGTTTCGGTTTTAGTTGGAAGAATAACAAATTGAAACAGATAAGGGCTCTTGTGAGCCCAGCTGTTTATTTATGGCTTTTTATTTTTTGTCAAAAGCGCGTTTCATGTAATTAGGTGTTGCGAGTGCACCGTGATGAATGCCGCCATTGTAGTATTCACTATGCTCAGCAATTATGGCTGCGCCGTCTTCTCTAAAACCGTTAAATGCTTCAGATTTGCGAGCTAGCGTCACCGACCACAACCCACTTGGATAAATAGGTTGTGGGAATGGAAGAGTTTGCAAGTCTTTAAAACCAACACTTAGCATAGCTTCGCGCATTTCAACCAGAAGTGGCATATGCATTAATGGCGATTCACTTTGTTGTACGAGTATTCCACCAGGGCGAAGTGCGTTTAAACAGCTAGTATAAAACGCATGGTTAAATAAACCCTCACCAGGGCCTACCGGATCAGTTCCATCAACAATCACTACATCAATAGACTCAGCAGCTGCTTCGCGCATGTATTTAATGCCATCGTCAAACATTACAGTAGCACGTGGATCGTTATTTGATTCACATAACTCTGGGAAGTACTTTAACGACATTTGGGTAACTACTTCGTCAATATCGATTTGGGTTACAGTTTCTACACTTGGGTGCTTAAGCACTTCACGTAATGTACCGCAATCGCCGCCGCCAATAATAACCACATTTTTAGGGTTTGGGTGTGCTAGTAATGCTGGGTGGCTGATCATTTCATGATAAAAAAAGTTTTCACGGCTACTCACCATAGTGCAACCATCAATGATCATTAAATTACCAAAGTCTGTGGTTTCAAACATTTCTACTTTTTGAAAAGGAGACTGTTTTTCATCTAACTTTTTGTTAATACGTAATGAAAATGCGCTGCCATCGCGGTCGCTAATTTCAGTAAACCACTTACTTTGATCTAAATTTGCCATAGTTGTTGTTACACTTTTGGTTGAGTATGAAAAAAGGAGGCAATTCTGCCAGTGCTTGCGCTATTGCTCAATCAAATTTTACGCTCTTTAGCGAATAAAGTTAGCTATAAAGAGGGGAAAGTTCAATTTTTGTTAGCTTAGCAGATAGTGACGTATTAAAATGCCCCTTTACACCTAATTTAATAAAGAAGAGTTGCCATGACTTGGGGTTTAGAAACAGCACGTGCTACATACAATGTTGCTCATTGGAGCGATGGTTATTTTGATATTAACGCACAAGGTGAATTGATAGCCTATCCGGATGGCGACCAAACAAAACCTGCCATTTCTTTAAGCCAGCTTACCGAGCAATTTAAACAGCAAGGATTAACCTTACCAGTATTGGTGCGCTTTACCGATATTTTAAAAAACCGTGTAGATACGCTCACCAATGCGTTTACTCAAGCGCGTAGCAACCGTGAATATAATGGTAAATACACCTGTGTTTACCCTATAAAAGTAAATCAACAGCGTTCTGTAGTAAGTAAGCTTTTAGCACACCCAAGTGGTTTAGTGGGGCTTGAAGCCGGTTCTAAACCTGAACTAATGGCAATTTTAGGTGTGGCAAAAGAGCCTATTACTATTGTATGTAATGGCTACAAAGACAGTGAATTCTTACGTTTAGCCTGTATTGGTCAAGCAATGGGGCACAACGTTAAAATTGTGGTTGAAAAACTCTCTGAGCTAACCACACTGCTTGAAGAAATTGATAATTTAGGTATTGAGCCTGCTATTGGTATTCGCATTCGCTTAAATTCGGTTGGTAAAGGTAAATGGCAAAATACCGGTGGTGAAAAAGGCAAATTTGGCTTAACTGCAGGCCAAGTACTTAGTGCAGTGGAAGTGCTTAAGCAACATAATAAGTTGCATTTAATGCAAATGGTACATTTTCATATTGGTTCACAAATTGCCAATATTCGCGATATTCATCGTGCTTTACGCGAATGTGCTCGCCATTTTGCTGAATTAACTCAGTACGGTGTACCGCTGAATACGGTTGATGTGGGTGGCGGGCTCGGCGTTGACTACGAAGGTTCAGGCTCGCGAAGTGCTTGCTCAATGAACTACACAGTCGAAGAATATGCGCGTAATGTGGTAAATGCATTTGCCGAGGTGTGCGACCAACATAACTTAGCTCACCCTGCAATTATTACCGAATCTGGCCGTGCTCTTACTGCACATCATGCGGTGCTTATTACCGATGTAATTGATGTTGAAAAAGCGCCAAATCATTTAAACCCAGAACCACCGGTTGAAAACAGTGCCTTAGTATTGGATGAAATGTGGCAGTGTTTACAACGTTTGAACCCGCGTATGGCATTAGAGATTTATCATGATGCAATGCATTTATTTAGTGAAGCACACGATCAATACGTACATGGTTTAGTGAGCATGCTAGAGTGGGCGAAAATAGAGCAGCTTTACTTTACTATTTTACATCGCGTTCGTGCTTCATTAAGCTCTAATGCACGAGCTCACCGCGAAGTGCTGGATGATTTAAACGAAAAACTAGCCGATAAACTGTTTGTGAATTTTTCATTATTTCAGTCGTTACCCGATGTGTGGGGCATTCAGCAGTTATTTCCGGTTATGCCCATCGAAAACCTAACGCAGCCGCTAACTCAGCGCGCTATTATCCAGGACATTACTTGTGATTCTGACGGGCAAATACGTGAGTACGTTGAAGGTGCAGGAATTGAAACCAGTTTACCTATTCCTGAATATACACAAGGTCAGCAGTATCATATTGCGATGTTTATGGTAGGGGCATACCAAGAGATTTTAGGTGACTTACATAACTTATTTGGTGATACCGATTCAGTTCATGTTGAGCTTAATGAGCAAGGATATGTATTAACCAATGCCATTAAAGGTGACAGCGTTAAGGATGTATTAAAATTTGTTGATTATGATAGCGAGTTATTAGCTGATAACTTTGCCACTCAAATTAATAAACTTGATGTATCAGCGAACTGTAAAGAAGGTTACTTAGCCGAGCTCAATGCAGGGCTTGAAGGCTACACCTATTTTGAAGATTAATTTAGTTGCATAGTTAAGCGCGGTCATTCGTGGCTGCGCGATGTTTAAAGGAATAGAAGTAATGTCAGTTATTCGCAGTGTATTTAGTATTTTCTTTTACACAATAAACACTCTTTTTTGGTTTGTGCCTATTTTTATTTGTGGCATCGTTAAGCTAATCCCAATTAAGGGGCTGCAAAAATTAATGAGCTGGACGGCCAAGCAATGTGCCTCTATTTGGGTGACGTTTAACACCTTAAATCAAGTGTTACTAACGCCAACAAAGCTAAATGTGACTGGCCTTGAAGAGCTTAAATTAAAAGATTGGTACTTAGTTATTGCGAACCACCAAAGCTGGGTGGATATTTTAGTGTTACAGCGAGTATTTAACCGCAAAATACCTTTTTTAAACTTCTTTTTGAAAAAAGAGCTTATTTATGTGCCTATTCTAGGCCTATGCTGGTGGGCACTCGACTTTCCTTTTATGACCCGCACCAGTAAAAGCCAATTAAAAAAGAACCCTAAGTTGCGCGGCAAAGATTTAGAAACGACCCGTAAAGCCTGTGAAAAATTTAAAGAAATGCCAGTCAGTGTGGTTAACTTTGTCGAAGGTACGCGTTTTACAGCGCAAAAGCATGCGCGTCAAAATAGCCCGTTTCCTCATTTACTTAAACCTAAGGCAGGTGGTGTGGCGTTTGTAATGCAAGCCATGGGTGAGCAAATTTCTAAGGTGGTAAATGTCACTATTCATTACCCTGAGGGCATTCCTACTTTTATGGATTTTGCAGCCGGTAAAGTAAAACACATTGATGTACATGTTGAAGTCAAAGGCGTTAGTGATGGCTTAATTGGTGATTACACTAATGATCCTGACTTTAGAGTACGTTTTCAAACTGAATTAAATCGCGTGTGGGAAGAAAAAAACCAGACGCTCATTAATTTCAAACAAAAATAAAAAATGAGCTAACAGTTATGCTAAAAAAATGGTTACCTAATTGGTTAAATGGCTTAATTGTTGGCTGTGTTTTATTTGCTAATTTAATAATATTTGGCGCATTAGTACTTACCCTAGGATTAGTTAAATTAGTTTTTCCCATACCCATAGTAAGTAAATTATTACACAGCGCGTACAAGGGGTGGTGCAAAGGTAACCGCTTAGGGTTGTGGCTAGGCTGTAATGACATTAAGGTTAATATTAGTGGGGAGGTGAATGCCAACAGTTGGTATTTGCTAATCAGTAATCATATTAGCTGGCTTGATATTGCGGTATTAAGCTCGTTAAATGCATTACCAGCTCCTAAGTTTTTTTTAAAAGATGAGCTTAAGTACGTGCCATTTATAGGCACTGGTGCGTGGGCAATGGGTATGCCCTTTATGAAGCGGGTGAGCAAAGCACAATTGGCAAAAAATCCCAATTTAAAAGGCCTAGATGTCGAGCGTACTAAGCGCAGTTGCCGTAATTTTCGTCATCACCCTACAACCATAGTGAACTTTGTAGAAGGTACGCGTTTTACAGCGCAAAAGCACCAGCATCAACAAAGTCCTTTTCAGCATTTATTAAAGCCTAAGGCTGGTGGAACTGCTTTTGCCTTAGAAGTTTTAAATGAGCAGTTTGACGCTATGCTTAACACCAGTTTAGTGTATAGCGGTAAATCAGATCATGTGTGTCGTAATATTTTAAAAGGCGAGTTGGAGTCTATTAATATTACCATTGAGGTGATGCCAATAAATACACAGATGATTGGCAGTTACCAAACAGATCAAGTATTTAGAGCCGAGTTTCAGCAATACTTAAATAACTTATGGACAATAAAAGATAAGCAATTAAGCGCTATTCATATTCAGCAAGCTAGTACTGAATTAACTCCCAGTAAGGAAATTGAAATACCATGACCAAAACACACCTACAGGAGCTAATTACTCCTTGGTTTGAAAAAGTCCCCGATGCTTTTTTTCTCAGTGCCATCACCGCCTCATCGATAGGCATTCTCTCGCTATTATTTGTTTACTTATTTACTCGCCGCTTAATGTTACCAGGTATTCAAAAGGTGGTGACTAAACTCTCGCCTGAGCGTATTGGTTCATTGTCACCTATGTTGACCAAGCTCAATAAACGAATTGCTTGTTTGCTATGTTGTGTCCTTTTTTTAGCCACATTTGATAGCGTTTATCCCGTTAATGCAATTGCCCAAGAGATCCTTAAAACCATTGGCCAAGCATTATTAATTATCTATATTGGTTTTATTATTAGCAGTATTGTTAGTGTTGCCGGTGGTATTTATAACCAATTAGATTTTGCCCGGGAAGTGCCTATTCAAGGGTTAATTCAGGTGGTTAAACTGATCACCTTTATTGTCTGTTCAATATTAATAGTTAGTATTGTGCTTGAAAAGTCGCCTACTTATATACTATCGGGCTTTGGTGCGATTGCAGCGGTAACGCTATTAGTATTTAAAGACACCATATTAGGCTTTGTCGCCAGCATTCAAATTGCTGCTAACCGCTTAGTGACCTATGGTGATTGGATACAAGTAGACAACTATGGTGCCGATGGCGAAGTGATTGATTTAGGGCTAAATACCGTAAAAGTGCGTAACTGGGATAACACCATAACGACCATCCCTACTTATATGCTAGTGGCTGGTTCATTTAAAAACTGGCGCGGTATGCAAGAGTCTGGTGGGCGACGTATTAAACGTTCTTTAAACATTGATATGAACAGCATCTTTTTAGTTGATGATGATTTTAAAGCGCAAATAGAAGCGGCTATTCCACTGCAAGAATATATTCGACTAGGCACGCTTCCCGATCCTGTGTCGAACTTAGGGTTGTTTCGTCGCTATGCAGAGGGTTACTTAAAACAGCACAGTAAAATCAATACCTCGCTCACACTTATGGTGCGTGAGCTACAACCACTTAATCATGGCTTGCCGATTGAGTTTTACTGCTTCAGTGAAGACAAACGTTGGATATCGTACGAGCACTTACAAGCTGAAATTATGGACCATTTACTAGCTGTATTACCGGTGTTTGGGCTGCGCGCTTATCAAAGCGTCAGTGGGCAGTTAAGCCCAGCTGACGGGGTGAATATGGCGGGCAAACCTAGTATTAAAGTACCCAATAATGCTGTCCAAGGCCAACGCTAATAAAGAGCAATAATAGCCACCAAATAGGTGGCTTTTTCATACGTAGCCACGCAAATGCAGTAATCACTAACGCAATATGCCACACATTATTGATAGCTGAAGTCCAAATGGGCGAAAACAATGCAGCAGCTAAAAAACCAACCACGGCGGCATTAAGCGCAGCAATTGAGCTGGCAAAACGGGGTTTACTAGCTAAATTAATCCAGCTTTTTTGAAAGGCCAACATCAGTAAAAACCCAGGGGTAAATATCAATAATGTAGCTATGATTGCGCCTATTATTGGTTGCGCGGTGTTTAGCTGCGCGCCTAAGTAGGTGGCTATTGTAAACATAGGCCCAGGTATAGCCTGAGCACTGGCGTAAGCCGTTAAAAACTGATCATCACTTAAGGTTGGCACACCCGCTTGAAGTACTGGCAACACAACATGTCCGCCACCAAATACCATAGCACCGGCTTGGTAAAAAGGCGCAAATAACGCAAATTCTTGCCCTATTGGAATAAAGCTAACTCCAAGCAGTAGTGCAAATAAGCTAAGTGCTACCCAGTTAACTTTTCCCTGATCACTGTTAGTTTGCTGTGATAAATCACTTAATTGTAAGAGTGGCCAAATAGCGCCGACTGCGGCCGCAATAAGTAAAATAATAATTTGTGTACCTAACATCGGCAGTAGAATAAGAGCTAGGGTGCTTATAACTGCAATTAGCTTAAGGATTAGGTTACTGCAAAAGCTTTTGGCCATACTAAGGGTTGCATCGGCAACAATGACTACGGCAAAGAGCTTTAATCCGGTAATCACAGCAAAATAAACGGCGTCAAATTGGTGAGCACTAATAGCAAGCAGTGTCATAATTAAAAAAGAAGGCAGAGTAAAACCAATAAATGCGGTGATACCACCGAGTACACCTGCACGTTCTACCCCGATTGCAAAGCTAACCTGACTAGAGCCAGGGCCTGGCAGAGCTTGGCTTAGGCTAATTAGTTGTGAATAGCGACTGATACTCAACCAGCGCAGCGAATCAACAAAGTGGTGTTTAAAGTAACCTAAATGCGCAGCAGGGCCGCCAAAACTCATGCAGCCAAGCAAAAAAAACTGCCTAAAAATCGCAATTAACATAGTGGCCATCGCCTTTTTTATAAATCATTAAAGTGTCACAAATAAGTATGACATTTTTATGAAACGCTATCATTAGTTCGGTATTTAATAGGCAATAATAGCTGTTTTACGTTACTCTTCATTGTTGGTTCATACATATGTTTGCATAATTAAATTAATAAACTCTAAATGAATAGGAAATCACCATGACGTTAACTAAATCACTTTTAAGTGTCACTGTAGTTGCTGTATTACTTTCTGGCTGTGAAATGAATAACACAGGTAAAGGCGCCGCTATTGGTGCTGCAGCAGGGGGGATTTTAGGTAAAGCAACGGGCAACCATAAAGATAAACGTATTTTTATTGGTGCGGCTATTGGTGCGCTAGCGGGTGCTGCTGTAGGTGATTACATGGATAAGCAAGAAGCTGCTTTTCGTGATGAACTAGCAGGTTCGGGAGTTGAAGTGGTACGTGAAGGTGATAACTTACGTTTAGTGATGCCCTCTAATATTACGTTTGCGACTGATCAATCTTATATTTCATCGGGCTTTCATGACACTCTAAATGCGATTGCAAGTGTAATGAATAAATACGAAAAAACCTACTTAAGTGTTGAAGGTCATACAGATAGCACTGGCAAAGACAGTTACAACATGACTCTTTCAGAGCAGCGTGCGCAAAGTGTAAAAAACTACTTGGTAAACCAGCAAATTATGGCTGCACGAGTAAGCACGAGTGGCTATGGCGAGTCACGTCCAATTGCCACTAACGATTCAGCGAATGGTCGTGCGCAAAATCGCCGCGTCGAAATTCAAATAGTGCCTAATACACAAGGTTAATAGCTAAAGCCGCGAAAATGCGTGGTTTGGTTTATTCTAATGGCACTTTTGCCTGCGTTAGCTGTCACAAATAGTTCTTCGATAAGGACATATTTATGGCAGCGTGGCGCACGGCAATTATTTTATCAGTATGTTTACACGGATTAGTTTTGCTTTTTGTTGCCACATTAAAAGCACCTAACATAAAACCACAGCAATCAACCCCAATTAAAGCTTATATGGTATGTGTGCCGGCTAGAATTAAAGCAACACAACAAATCCCCCAACAACGCGCTCATACAAATACAGAAATCAAATCTATTGAGTCTGTTAATGGCACCCAATCAAAACCACTAAATATTAATTATAGAAAAACAGAGAAATCGACTGAGAAGCTAAATACCACCACGAATAATACTCAGCCTGTAATTTTAAAGCCTTACAAAAAGATCGATTTAAACAAAGGACTCAACAGTATTTTACAGCAACAAACTGGCTATTCTTATACTGCAAAGAATGACCCTCAGAAAATGCGTATTACAGTCCCAAAAGCGCATGCAGGCAAGGTAAAGCCACTATTAAAAATAGAGCGGCAAAATATGCAATTTACCACTTATCAACGAGGTGATAGCTGTTTTAGAAAGGTATCCGTTGGTGCTGGAGTTATGCCAAAAAATGACTTGCCAGATAGTTATATTGTTGGTGTACAGTGCGATAAAACTAAGCTAACTGAGGCTTACGATACCGCAATGAATAAATGGCTTGATAAAAAGTAACTACTAAAGCGCAATCAATCTAAATTAAACTGTAATTCACATAGCTTTTGATACAAGGGATTACTTGCCATTAATTGCTGATGAGTGCCTGTGGCTTTTATTTCGCCATTTTCCATTACCACAATCATATCGGCATGTTTTACCGTGGCCAGTCTATGGGCAATAATCAGCGTTGTTCTATTTTGCATTAAGTGCTCAAGTGCAGCCTGAACATGATGCTCGCTTTGCGCATCAAGCGCGCTGGTAGCCTCATCAAGTAGCAGTATTTCTGGGTCTTTTAAAATGGCGCGAGCAAGAACAATACGCTGCTTTTGCCCACCCGATAGCCTTACACCTTGCTCACCTAAGAAGCTGTTATAGCCTTGTGGTAACTGTTTTATAAATTCATCAGCATGGGCATGTTTGGCGGCCGCATAAACTTGCTCGTCACTAGCGCTTGGGTTGCCATAGCGAATGTTATGCATTACATCAGAGCTAAATAAAATCGGGTTTTGTGCCACCATGCCCATTTTGTTGCGTAAGGTGTTTAACGACAACAGTTTAATATTTATATTATGAAACTTAATCGCTCCGCTGGCAGGGTCATAAAAACGCTGTAACAGTTCAAACAAGGTGGTTTTACCGGCACCGGAAGGGCCAACAATAGCCACAGTTTTACCTGTTTCAATATTTAAGCTGATATTATTTAATGCGCTTACATCTGGGCGAGAAGGGTAATTAAAACTAATACCTTCAAGTGAAATTGCACTGTTGCTGGTTGTTGCATGTAACTGATCATCTTTTGGAATTTCGGGATTTTGTATTTTACTTTCAACCGCAAGTAGCTCGAGTAACCTTGCTGCTGCTCCTGCTGCGCGTTGTAGTTCACCGTAAACTTCTGCAACGGTCGCTACCGACATGGCCACCATAATGGCATAGAACACAAACGCGCCAAGTTCACCGCCCGTCATAGTGCCTGCGAGCACATCACTACCGCCTACCCAGAGCATGGCACTAATAGCGCTAAAGGTAAGAAAAATAACTGCTGCAATTAAAAACGAACGTTGTTTAATGCGGCTTTTGGCAACGTTAAAGGCCTTTTCAGTTTCATTAGCAAAAGCAGATTGCTCTTGCTGTTCATGGCTATAACTCTGTACCACTTTTATATTTTGAATGATCTCACCCGCGTAGGTGCTGATATCTGCAATCGCATCTTGGCTGGAGCTTGCTAGTTTGCGTACTTTTTTTCCAAAAACCAACATAGGCACCAGTACTAAAGGGACGCAGGCCACAACGACCAAGGTAAGCTTTAAATTAGTAACAAGCAGCATAATTAAGCCACCGACTAACATCAACGCACTTCGCAGCGCCATAGAGAATGATGAGCCGATAATAGATTGTAGTAATGTGGTGTCGGTGGTGAGTCGCGACATCAGCTCGCCGCTGCGATTTTCTTCAAAGTAACTCGGATGCAAAGTAACAATACGATTGAATACAGCTTTTCGAATGTCATTACTGACTCGCTCGCCAATCCACGACATTAAATAAAATCGGCTGAATGTACCCAGCGCCAATAAACTGATCAAACCAATTAATACCAAAACAGCTTGTTGTAATTGCGCTTGCGAGCCGGCAATAAAGCCATGGTCAATCACAAACTTAACGCCTTGGCCTAGCGATAAATTAACCCCTGCGGTGGCAAGTAATGCCACTAGAGCCCCTAAAACTACCCACTTATAGGGCTTAATAAAATTAAATATGGGGAATAAAGCGCTAAAAGCGGCTTTATCTGAAGCAGGCTTGTCTGTTGGCATAGTAGATTCTTATTGGTGATTAATGTATAGATATGGCATCAATAGATTAAAAATCAATAGTATTAAAAATCATCAATAGGGAAAAATTATGACAACTAAACAGATAACAGGCGAGTTTACCGTGACCTTAGCGCCTATAGAAGGGTATGCACACGGGCAGCAAGGCGTTAATTTAGGTCGGATGTCGATTGATAAACAATTTACTGGCAGCTTAACGGCCACTAGCCAAGGCGAAATGCTCAGCGCCATGACCCCCACTCAAGGCAGTGCCGGTTACGTGGCTATTGAGCAAGTAATAGGCGAACTTGATGGTTTGCAAGGTGGTTTTGTATTACAGCATTTTGGGCTGATGGACAAAGGCCAAGATAGCTTGATTTTAAAAGTCGTACCCGACTCTGGTACCAATGAGCTCGCAGGATTAACAGGCAGTATGGCGATACGAATAGAGCAGGGTATTCACCATTATGATTTTGAATACAGCCTATAAAGCAGGTATTTATAATGCAAAAAGTAATCGAATTCAGAAAGGCCCGTTTTTTGGGTGGGGTAGATATAGTCGCACTAAATGATCGCATACAGGAATTAAACCAAGACGGCTGGAAAGTAATAAACGCAGTGCCATTAACAGGCTTTTATGGCCAAGTGCATGGTTATACATTACTTATTGAAAATGAAGAGATATAAGGGTTACTAATGGCGTTATCATTATGGTTGAGCTTAGCATTGGTGTGCATGATGGGCGCAATGTCGCCTGGTCCCAGTTTAGCTGTGGTATTAAAGCATAGCTTAAGCGGTGGCATGAAAAATGGCATGCTGGCAGCGTTAAGTCATGGTTTTGGAGTGGGCTTATATGCAGCGGCTTCATTGTTGGGGTTAGGCGCATTGATGTTGCAGTTTCCTACTGTGTACCAATTTTTAGTGTACTTAGGGGCAGCCTATTTAGCGTATTTAGGTTTGAAAATACTATTTTCAAAGCCCAACGACAGCGAGCTAAACATTCAGCAAAGCGACATGAGCAGCTCTAAGGCGTTACAAGATGGCTTTGCCATTGCATTTTTAAACCCCAAGCTAGCAATTTTCTTTCTGGCGTTATTTTCACAATTTATTGACCCAGAGAGTCTTACTTTAAGTATTGGCATTATTATGTGCTTAACGGTTTTTGTAATAGATACTGGCTGGTATTTATTGGTAGCCTTACTAACTGAGGTGTCTAAAAAACGCTTTGGTTTTACTAAGCAAAATATATGGTTAGATAGGCTGTTAGGTGCGGTATTTATTGCGCTGGCAATTAAAGTGGTTATTGGATTGTAACTATCAAAGTGGTTGAATTGTGTGCAGCTGATAATTAATGTAACTTAAAAATACTATAATTTAAAAGTAATAAAACTATGTCTCATATAACTTTAAAAAGTGCCACTTTTGATAACAAAGTAAAACAGTATTGGCTGTGTTTAGCTGCAATATTTAGCCTTTTTCCAGTTGTAACTATTGTGCTTTTACCCGTTGTATTGCTTTTGGTGTGGCTAGTCGCAGGGCGAGTATTAGCAGCTATGTCGGCCGATTTACTAGAGCGCAAGCTAGTGGTTAAACGTGGTATTTTGTTTAAAGAAGAAAAGTCCATCCCGCTTGAAAAAATCACTGATGTCGGATTAAGCCAAGGGCCGCTTATGCGACTATTTGGCTTATACCGTTTAAGCTTTGAAACCGCAGGGCAGTCGGGGCAAGGCGCATTGGTATCTTTATTGGGGGTAGTTGATGCCAGTGAATTTCGTGAAGCCATTTTAACTCAAAAAGATAACCTCACAGCAGAACAACCTGCTAAAGCCAAGCAAGATGAATCACAAAGCCAAGTCGAACTGATTCGCTCATTGACCTACAGTGTAAAAAATATCGAGCAAATGCTAGTCACACTCCTTGAAGAAAAAAGATGATTAGGTCATTTAAATAGGGAGTTAATGGAATATGGTTAAGTAGAGATTACTTTTTGGCTTGTTTTTTGTAGGTATCATCCGATGATGCCTACAACACGCTAACCCTAGGTATCTTCAGTATTAGTATTCGAAATATATGAAGATATTGATGATGACAGGTTTTTATCTAAAGCACTTTCTAAGCAATGGGAGACTGATGGTGCCGATATTTTAAAGTGATTTAATGCAATACCGTCTAAATAAGTTAAATAAGGATTTACCGATAAACTGAACGCACCTAGCTCTTTTATCCACTTTGCTAAAAAAATAACACGATATTGCGTGTCGCTCCCGTTGTTAAGGTTAACTTCTAAATTTAAATTCTTACTTATTTCACTCCATGGATTCCGATACAAGGTTTCACCAACTATGATCGGTTTTGATGTAAAAAAGCTATCAGGATTTTTAATATTCTGTTCAACTTTATGATTTACCCAGTTTTGAATTCGTGATGATGTATATTCTTCAAATACAGCCTTTACTGCACTATTTATATGGGAGGGGCAGTTTTTTTGTCTATCTAGAGGAGAAGGCTGACTTATTTGATGAAATGACATTAGGCCTAGTTCAGTCTGAAGAGTGTGTTTAAATGTTGAGAAACGCTCATCAATTGCTTTTTGTTTAGATATAGCAATAAGATCATTTTTATTTAATATCGTAGCTTTTGTATATTTACCTGACCCATTTTTACTATGATTTCCTACAAAAAATGCAAAATGGTTGTTACCAGAGACATCCACAATAATAACTTTATGCGGATTGGAATCACATGTTTGATCAGCAATCGCTGCTTTTTGATTAGAGAGTGTAGTGTGGCATTGAGTTAAAGGTGTATTGCTTTTTGCTAGTTCAGAGGCTCTGTCATTATTACAATCTTCACATACCATTAAGGTAATGCTGTCATCAGCATTTACAGAGTGAGCAATGCCGAGTAAAAATAATAAAGCTGCAACTTTTTTCATAAAGTCTTCCTTAGACGAGTGTTCCTTTTTTATATACAATAGCGTTGAAGTTTATTAATTTCAATCTTTGATTTTAATTGAGCATTGTAATTCTCTAATTTGGATTATGTTACAAAGCTCAGCGATCGGTTGATCGCCGAGTAATTTAATTTTTAGCATTTAAAATGCCTGACAAACATCTTCTGCTTTACAGGTAATAACTGTCACGTTTTCGTAGCCTACTCGGGTCAGCGCTTCAGCACTTAATGTTGCACGCGCGCCACTAGCGCAATGTAAGTAAATAGGACGGGCTGCGTCTTTTTCTATTTCCATAAGTTTCATTTCAAGTAACCCGCGTGGAATGTTAATTGCGCCAGTAGCTGCTTTGGTGGCATGTTCAGCGGGTTCACGCACATCAATCAGTAAGCCTTTATTTTGCTCAAGTTCTTTCTTTGCTTGTTCGGCATCAATACGGCGCTGATTAGGGGTAATAATTTTTAGTAAATCGGGAATAGGGGTTAGCATGGTGTTTATTCCTTAAAGCCAAGTTTGCGTAATAGAGTGATCATTGGGCACCAGCTAGTAAAAGCTGATTGAATTAAGTTTACTGCGATAAAAGCTGTAAAGTAAATCCACTTAGGATCATGATAAGTTTGTAATAAGAGCGACACAATAATCATTATGCCAGCGATTAGTCTGAGTGCATTGTTTAGTTTCATTATAGTAGGCCAGTTATTTAGTTCAGTACAGCCACTATATTAGATATATCTATATTAGTAAAATCTAATATTAGACTTTTCTAATCTAACGTCCTATACTCAGGCTCTATTTTAGAATAAGAGCATAATATGAATATTGACTTTACTGCCATGGCCGGCAATGTAGAACAAGCTGAGCAGTTATTAAAAATTTTAGCCAATAAAAATCGCTTAATGATTTTATGTTCTTTGCAAGATTCCGAAATGAGCGTATCACAGCTTAATGAAGCCGTGCCATTAGCGCAGTCTGCGTTATCTCAGCACCTAGCAGCGCTACGTAAAGCAAACATTGTGGCTACGCGCCGCGAGAGCCAAACAATTTATTATCGTGTCATTGATGAAAATGCAGTCGTTTTGCTTGGTACCTTGTATGGGTTATTTTGTAAGGGCTAAGTGCGATGAGCTTAATAGACAATGCGGTAAAAAGTAGTTTAAGTGGTCGCATTCCGATTGTTATTTTTGTGATGTCTTTGTTACTTGGGGTATTTGCACTAAATCAAACACCTCGAGAAGAAGAGCCGCAAATTACTGTGCCCATGCTCGATATTTATGTATCAGCACCTAACGTTGAGGCGCCTGAAGTCGCTAGGTTAGTAACACAACCGCTCGAAAAGTTACTGGCTCAGTTGGGGGGAGTGAAGCATATTTACTCAACCACACAAACTAACAGTACAGTGGTTACGCTGCGCTTTGAAGTAGGGCACAACCGCGAACAAGCAATTTTAGATACCTATGCAAAACTAAATAGTTATCAGCATACAATGGCATCGGTGATCAAAAGTTGGCAAATTCGTCCAATAGAAGTAGATGACGTGCCTATTGTGATGTTAGCCCTCTACAGTAAAGACCCGCAACTCTATGGTGATTATGAACTAACCCGTTTTGCTAACGAAATTGCTAATAGTTTACAACGCATTGAGCATACCAGTGAAGTTAAAGTAATTTCTGGGCGTACGCGTACTCTTACCATCAATTTAAATGCCAGCGCACTGGCTGCCCATCAAACCACGGTAAACGATGTTTTTTACGCATTAAATGTATCAAATCAACTCACCCAAGTGGGAAATGTGGTTGATAATCAGCAGCAAATTGCTATTCAGGCAGGTGATGTACTAAGAACACAATCAGCGGTAGAACAATTAGTTGTTAATGTGGTTAATGGTAAAAGTGTTTACTTGATGGACATTGCAACAGTCAGCGATGGCCCTAGTGAAACTGAGCATTACCAATGGTTAGCGCAATCTACTGATCAGCAGCAGTTGCCTATGGTTACTTTAAGCGTAGCCAAGCAAACAGGGACTAATGCGGTTGCTGTTGCAAATGATGTTCATACCATGATGAATGAACTTGCAAATACCTTACTGCCACCAGAAGTTAGCTATACAGTGCTCAGAGATTATGGCCAAACTGCGAATGAAAAAGTAAATAACCTCACATCAAGTTTAGTGTTTGCGGTGTTTACTGTGGTAATTTTTGTTGGCGTGTTTTTAGGCTGGCGTCCTGCCGTGGTGGTTGGGCTGGCGGTTCCTATTTGTTATGGCATTACACTCTCATTAGATTTTGCATTTGGTTACACCATTAATCGGGTGACCTTATTTGCGCTTATTTTATCATTAGGCTTACTGGTAGACGACCCAATCACGGGTATTGATAATATTAGTCGCTTTATAAATAACAAAGGCGATAAAAAGCAGCATGTTGTTGGCGCAATGAGCGAAATTCGAAATGCCTTACTTATGTCTACACTCACCATTATGGTGGCGTTTATTCCACTGGCGTTTATTACCGGAATGATGGGGCCATACATGGCACCCATGGCGTTTAACGTGCCCATTAGTGTCATGGTGTCTACTTTGGTAGCTTTTTTTGTCACCCCATGGTTGGCAATGAAATTGCTTAAACCAAACACCCTAGAACAACCTGAGCTTGAGCCTAAAGCGGGTTTATACCAAAGATTACTTAGTCCACTACTTGCCTCAAAAGTGCGAGCTAAATGGGTGCTATGGATAACGTTAGGATTGTTTATTATCAGCGCCATGTTACCCGTGATGCGCTTGGTACCATTAAAACTCCTGCCTTTTGACAATAAAAATGAGCTGCAAGTACTTATAGATATGCCAGAGGATACTAATCTAGAGAGCACGGCTGCATTTACTAAGCAGGTTCAAACCCTGACATGGCAGTTAAATGAAGTCAGTGAAATAGCCGCATATGTTGGGCAGCCCTCAAGCATGGATTTTAATGGCATGGTGCGTGGTTATTATCGCCGTGAAGCTGCTAACTTAGCAGAGCTCAGAGTATTGCTGGTGGATAAATCAGCACGAGATCATCAATCTCATGGTGTGGTTATGCGGTTACGCGAACAACTTGCTCCTTTAGCAAAAAATGGCATTGTTATTAAAGTGGTCGAGGTACCACCTGGGCCACCGGTGTTGAGCACTTTAGTCGCTGAAGTGTATCGTGATCCCTTTGTTGATAAGCATACCCATAGGCAGGCTGCTCAAAATGTTGCTGCACGTTTGCGCCAAGAGCCTCATGTTGTTGAGGTTGACACATCTTTAGTTGCCCCAGCCCCATTACAGCGCTTTATTACGGATAAAACCAAAGCAGCGCTCAGTGCTGTTGCTACCCAAAATATTGCACAAACACTCAGTATTGCTTCGCAGGGACAACAGGTTGGTGTGTTGTATGTAAGCAATGAAACTCAGCCAGTCCCAATACAATTACAATTGCCTTATAGCGAACGTAATCAGCTTTCACAATTACTTGCGCTGCAAGTAAGAGGGGATAGGGACTTAGCTAAAACCAGTAATGAGTTAGGTATAACAAGTGCACCAAGGCCTTTAGTATCGCTTTCAGAGCTGGGAGAGTTTAAACCATTAAACGTGGCCGACACACTAATGCGTAAAGATCAGCGTGACGTTATTTATGTGATGGCGGAACTAAATGGACGCACGCCTGCAGAGATTATTGCGGATGTAAATGCGGATTTAAACGCAAGTGATCATGGGTTTGAAAAAAGCGTATGGTTAACGCGACACTTTTTTAATAATGGCGGAACCGCGCCATGGCAATTACCGCAAGGAACTGATGTTAACTTTAGTGGTGAAGGTGAGTGGCGCATCACCATTGATGTGTTCAGGGATATGGGCATTGCTTTTGCCTTTGCGCTCAGTGCTATATTTATTATTTTACGCATTCAAACTCAATCTGTTAGTTTGTCGCTGATTATTATGTCGGCCATTCCATTAACAGTGATTGGTATTATGCCTGGGTTTTGGTTACTCAATCAATTTGGTGAGCGCACTATAGCGGGTGCTCCTGAGCCAGTATTATTTACCGCGACTGCGATGATAGGCATGATTGCCTTAGCAGGTATTGTCGTTCGTAACTCACTTATTTTAGTCGAATTTATTAACCAAGCACGAGCTCAGGGGATGGCAATAAAAGAGGCACTTATTGCTGCAGGGTCTGTACGAATGCGCCCAGTATTGTTAACCGCCGGAACTACTTTATTAGGTAACTTAGTGATCACACTTGACCCCGTATTTAGCGGATTAGCCATAGCAATTATTTTTGGCATCGTGGCGTCTACCGTGTTTTCGTTATTTGTTGTACCGCTTGTTTATTATTTAGTGTTTACAAACCCAGAGGAAGAAGCACATGCAGGGTAAATCAAAAGTTTTAGGCGCAATCAGTGCATTGGTTGTGGTTATTGTAGCAGTGCTATACATGGCCGGTAGCTTTAGTGATAAACAGCCTGCAGGGTTAAAAGAGATTCCATTTACTCAATATCAAGGTGAGGTGGTCACTGTTGAGCTGCAAACTATTTCGCGAACAGAGCATGTACCGGGGAGTGTAATTGCGAAACAAAACACCCAAATTTCGTCAAATGTAATGGCACAAGTAAAGCAATTCAAAGTACGTGCCGGTGATAAAGTTAATCAAGGTGACTTATTAATCACCCTTAAGCAAGATGACTTTAAAGCGATGCTGGCACAAAGTGAGGCAAATATTAATGCGGTGCAAGCCTCATTAAACCAAGCTAAAAAGCAACTCATTAGAATAACTGAGTTACAGGGAAAAGGGCTAGTACCAGTGAGTGACCTTGATGATGCTAAAGCAAAATTTGATAACTTAACTGCCAACTTAGCTGGAGCAAAACAGCAGCAAACCCAGGCGCAGGTATCACTTAATTACACGCAAATTAAAGCCCCAATCTCAGGTGTAGTTGTTGAGCGTTTAGCCGAACCTGGCGATACAGCCTCGCCTGGCATACCGTTGTTAACGCTTTATAATCCAAAACAACTTCAACTTGCTTTTAATGTACGAGAGCAACAAGCAGTAAAGCTTAAGTTAGGCGATCGTTTAAACGTGAGTTTACCTTCGCTCGATCTAACAACGTTTGCAAATATCAGTGAAATTGTACCAGTCGTTGATAACGCTGCACGTAGCTTACTGATCCGGCTAGAAATTGAGCCACAGCCAGGGATGATCCCTGGGTTATATGCACAATTGCATTTACCGTTTGAAAACACCCAAGGCGTAATGGTAGATCCTCGTTGGGTACATGACTTTGGACAGCTTAGTATGATGTATGTCATTAATGCAGACAAAATTGAGCGTCGTTTTGTACGCTTAGGTGAGCAGATTGATAATCAGCAACATATTATTACGGGCCTTAAAGCTGGCGATAAAATAGCTGTCGATTATCAACCAATAACTAAATAACCTGAACTCTGGATAATAAATCTATCTCAAGCAGCTATTTTCAGCGCTAACTGCGTTGAATTTACTTGCAATAGGGTTAGCTATTGACGCGTAATTTCGCTTTGTTTTCTCTGGAAATCTCTCAACCAGAGTTCAGGTTAAATAAATGTGGCTATTTCATCCAGCGACTTTTTATCAAGTGCATGCAGTGGCACCGTTGCATGCTCATCGGGGTAGCCTGCAATTAATAGCATATAAGGACGTTCGTTGTCTTTATCACGGCCACAAATATCGGTTAAAAAGCTCATTGGTTTTGGCGTGTGGGTCAAGGTTGCAAGGCCTGCTCGGTGTAGTGCTTGAATTAAAAAACCAGTGGCCAGCCCTACTGATTCATGCACATAGTAATTAGTGTTTTTATCGTCCGTATTTACACCCCCCTTTTTTTGACTAAACACTGCAATCAACCATGGTGCGTGTTCTAAATAGGGTTTATTAGCATCGGTGCCTAAAGGTTTTAATGCATCAAGCCATTCCTCTCCTGCGCGACCTTCATAAAATGAGCGTTCTAATTTTTCAGCGGCTTCTCGTATTTGCTTTTTAACATCTGCGCTATTAATGGCTACAAAATGCCATGGCTGGTGGTTTGCGCCACTAGGCGCTGTACCTGCTGCTTTTATACAGGTTTCAATGATTTCTTTTGGCACCTGGCGGTTACTAAAACTGCGAATACTATGACGGCGCTGGCTCGTTTGTAAAAACTCCTTTGCGCGCGAGAGCATTGCCTCTGACGGGTATTCTATAAAATCGGTTAATGGTTGGCTTTTGTGATCTTGCATGGCTGTTCGCTTCTTATTTTTAGAGTGTTTTGTTTTTATACCGAGAGGCTCATTTCTAAGCAAGTGTTATTAGAATGAATTTCTGTTTATTTATTGTTACAAAGTTAACTAGTTACTAACTTATGTTCCTGTTTTTAATGTGGTATAAAGCAGCATAAAAATAATACTTACAATTCAAGGAAGTAAAAAATGCTATCAATAACAGGGTTATCAAAAACCTACGACAACGGTGTCCACGCTCTACAAGGTGTCGACTTAAATATTCCTAAAGGTATGTTTGGATTACTCGGTCCTAATGGGGCTGGTAAATCTTCATTGATGCGTACAATTGCAACGTTACAATCAGCAGATAGCGGCAGCATAAAGTTTGATGGGATTGATGTCTTAGCACAACCCAAAAGTTTACGTGAGCGTTTAGGCTATTTACCGCAAGATTTTGGTGTATACCAACGCGTGAGTGCTTATGACTTATTAGATCATATGGCAGTTTTAAAAGGCTTAAACAATAAAGCTGAGCGTAAAGAGGCCGTTGAAGGATTACTCGCGCAAACTAATTTATACGACCATAGAAAAAATGCGGTGAGTGGTTTTTCGGGCGGTATGCGTCAGCGTTTTGGTATTGCACAAGCTTTATTAGGCGACCCTGATTTACTCATTGTTGATGAACCTACGGCAGGGCTGGATCCTGAAGAGCGCAATCGTTTTCATAATTTATTGGTTGGTTTAGGCGAAAGTAAAGTGGTGATTTTATCAACCCATATAGTTGAAGATGTATCTGAGCTTTGCCCAAATATGGCTGTATTAGCAAGCGGTCAAATTTTACTTGAAGGTAACCCAATTGAACTGACTAATACGCTACAGGGCAAAATATGGCACAAGGCGATGAGTCAGGCTGAAGCTGTCGAACTAGAACAGTCATTACCTGTGATCGCGAAGCGTTTGTTTGCCGGAAAAACATTACTCAGCGTATTTGCTGACGACGCCCCGCAAGGCTTTGAGGCAAAGCCCGCTGATTTAGAAGATGTTTATTTTTCAACATTGCATAAACATCGCAATAAAGCAGCATAAGGATACAGATTATGTTGTTTAAAATGATGCAATTTGAGCTGCGCTATTTTATGCGTCAGCCCTCTTTCTATATAACGTCACTTATTTTGTTCTTTCTCACTTTTATGGCGTCTGTTTCTGACACGGTGCAAATAGGAGGAAGCAGCAATGTGAATGTAAATTCTCCTTACGCAATTTTGCAAGTTATTGCGATTATGTCGGTGTTTGCTATTTTCTTAGTGGTCAATTTTGTCGGCAGTTCAGCTATTCGTGATGACGTGAGTAAACTCAATGAATTAGTTTTGAGTAAGCCACTAAATATCGCCCAATATAGGGCGGGCAGATTTATCGGGGCTTATTTGGTCACTCTATTGGTATTTTCAACTACGATGTTGGGAGTGTGGATTGGCAGTGGTTTTGGTAGTTTAATGGGCTGGTTAGATAGTGAAATGGTTGGTGAAAATAAACTAAGCTATTATTTAGTGCCTTTCTTTTATATTGCTGTTCCTTCTTTATTTGTTGTCTCATCGCTAATTAATGTTGTCGCAATGCGCTTTCGCAGCATGGTGGCACTGTATCTAGTCGCCGTTGCCTTACTTATTAGTTATTTGGTTGGATCGAATATCTTCTCTGATATTCAATATCGCGAAATCTCAGCTTATTTAGATATGTTTGCTCTGTCTGCTATGGGAATCCAAATGGAATATTGGACAATAGCTGATCGCAACGTGATGGAAATTACGTTAACTGATCAGCTATTACACAATAGGCTAATTTGGGTCGGTGTTGCTTTGGTGGCATTAGCAACCACAGTGCTAAATACATCCCACCACTTAATGCAAAAGCAAAAAGTGAAAGGCAAGGTCAATAAAGATAGTAATACTAATTCTGCAACTGCTCTTGGTTTTAATATAAAGGCAAAGGCGACGGGAAGTAATGCATGGTCGCAGTTTTTAACGCGGACTGTTTTTGAAGTCAAACAAGTTATAAAAAGCTATTCGTTTGGTATTTTGCTTATTTTATCTTTAGCGACATTAATTCCTGCGTTAGTAGGTTCAATGGGTGCATACGGAACTGATGTTTGGCCAGTTACTTTTAGAATGGTTGAGCTAATTCAAGAAAGCTTTAGCGTATTGATGATTATTGTACTGGTTTATTATTGTGGTGAACTTGTATGGCATGATCGTGAATCACGTATGGCAGACATTGTTGATGCTTACCCTGTTGTAAATTGGGTGTTCTGGGGCTCTAAATATGTAGCGCTGAGTGCTGTTTTATTATTGTTATGTGCATTTGGCTCTTTGGTGACACTGTTTTATCAAATGATTATGGGCATGGAGAACTTTGATATTGCACAATATGTAATCAGGCTCGGTTATTTATTTGTACTCATGCTTATTTTTCAAGGCGGCTTTGCTTTTTTATTACAAGTAATTAGCCCTAATAAATACGTCGGTATGGGGTTATATGTACTGTACTTTATTACTACTCAGGTTATGAGTAACTATGGCTTTGAGCATAAAATGTTTAAAATAGGTGCCACTCCATATGCGCCTTATTCAGATATTAATGGATACGGCCACTTTTTAACGGCAGTGCATTGGTATAACTTATACTGGCTTGGCTTTAGTGTGATCATTGCCGCACTTAGCTATGCACTTTGGCCGCGTGGGGCTGGGCAGGGTTTAAAAGCGCGCGTAAAGCTAATTGGCTATCAGCTAGGTAACTCAGGTAAAGTGATTATAGTGTGCGGTGCACTTATTTTTGTAGGCGCAGGCAGTTATATTTACTACAACACAACAGTGATTAATCCATTTATTACTAGTGATCAGCGTGAAGACTTGAAAGAGCAATATGAACGAGAGTTTGGTCAATTTGTTGATGCGGCTGTGCCTATACCAGCAGATGTTGTTGTTACTGCAGATATCTACCCTCAAGAGCGACGTATTAATGCAAGCGTAGTTATGCAAGTAGAAAATAAGTCGCAACATCCGATTACACGTGTACTGGTGAATAAGCCTTATCATACTCATAACTGGAGTGTTGTGGCAGATGGTGCGCAACTGGGCGAGTTAAATGAGCAGTATCGTCATGCATGGTTAGAGTTTACAGAGCCAATGCAACCAAATGAAAGCCGCGAAATTGTGATGAGCGTAGAGCGCTATAGTAAAGGTTTCGTAGATAGAGGTAGTGATGAACAACTTTTATATAACGGTACATTTATAGATAACACTGCACTGTTTCCAACCTTTGGTTATTCCTTTGATAAACAATTGCAAGATAAAAATGAGCGTCGTCAAAGAGGTTTACCAGAGTTAAAACGCGGCAATAAAATTGAAGAAACGCAATACCATGCTCAGCCTTTATTTGCGGATAATTATGTCAGCTTTGCTGCCACAATTACTACCGATGAGTCGCAAGTTGCGATGGTTCCAGGTTACTTGCAATCACAAAGTACTAAAGATGGCCGTACTACGTTTGTATACGAAATGGATGCACCTATGCTGCACTTTTACACCTTGCTCTCAATGGAACTTGAGGTGAAAAAAGAGCAGTACAATGGTGTAAATATTGAGGTGTACCATCACAAAGATCATGCTTGGAACGTAGATTCGATGATTCAATCTACTAAAGATTCTTTAGATTACTTTTCCAAAGAGTTTGCTCCTTATCAGCATAAGCAAATGCGTATTATAGAGTATCCTCGCTATCGTGGTTTTGCGCAGAGTTTTGCTAATACAGTCCCATTCTCTGAAAATTTGGGATTTATTACCGATATACGCGATCCTGATAATATTAACCTTCCTTACTACGTTACCGCCCATGAACTAGCACACCAGTGGTGGGCACATCAGGTGATTGGTGCGAACGTTGAGGGATCGAATATTTTATCTGAAATGCTCTCGCAATATGCAGCAATCATGGTGATGAAAGAGAGATACGGTGAAAACAATCTTCGTAAATTCTTAAAGTATGAGCTAGATCGTTATTTGTTAGGGCGAACGGCTGAGCCTTATGATGAGAGGACTCTAGCGCGTACAGTAGGGCAGCAATATATCCATTATAACAAAGGGTCTGTAGTTATGATGGCCATTCATGATCTGTTAGGTGAGCAACGTTTAAATGCCGTTTTACGAGCGTTTTTACAAGATCACCAATATGCGCAAGAGCGTTACCCAACCACGTTAGACTTTATTGCTTATTTAAAGCAAGGGGCGAGTGAGCAAGAGCAAGCATTCATTGAAGATCAGTTTAATGCCATTACATTGTATGAGTTAAAGCTCAGTGATGTTGATATTCAAGAGGCTGAATCTGTTGATGGCGAGCATACCGTTACGCTAACTATTTCTGCAGCAAAAAAACATGCAGATGGTGAAGGAAATGAAGAGGATATTCCATTAGCGCAAATGATAGATGTCGCTTTGTTTAGCGCAGATCCAAATGAAATTCAGGAAGGGGATACTGTTATCTACATGCAAAAGCACGAGATAAAAACAGGTGAAAATACCATTACATTAAAGGTAACTGAGTTACCTAAATTTGCTGGTGTTGACCCTTTCATTAAGTTAATTGATAAGAAAAGTGGCGATAATATCAAGGCGCTATAATGTTAACTTGGACCAAAATGCCAGTTTTTTTATAGACTGGCGATAAACCTTATATTTAATAGATAAAGACGAGCGAGTTAAATTTATCTTTATAAACATAAACTTAAAAGGCCGCATTCATGCGGCCTTTTATATGAATAATTTATAAGATTTTTAGTCATATGATATTTGTTAAACAATTTTTTACTCAACGCTTTTTGTCCTCTTATAAAGTTAATTACTAATAGTGAGCTAATCAGGATGATTATCCAATCATTAATAATGGGTGCTGCTTTACTTGATTTTAGTGCTTACTATGAGGTAAAAATTTAGCCGCAAGCCAGCGCAAAAATAACAAGTAAGGCAAGTGTTGAAGATAGCCATCCATTTTATTTATAGGGATAAGTATTTGAGCAGCGTGAAGATGTAGAGCAAATTTGTAAGGATACTCAGGTTGCTCAAATGCAGTTGGCAGGAAAGTCAGTATGAACTTTAAATTAATTATTGTGAGTTCGCGGTATTAACTGGTTGCACAAATTTTTATTTTATTTTTTAGCGAGGGGTGGACTGAAGTAAGTAACCAATCACATACAAGCTCGCAATGGCAAAGTGTGCATGCTTATAAATCTTTTACTAATGGCTTAGGATAGTTAGATATCAATCAAGTTGGTCCATTTTAGCATTCTGAATCAGTTGCAATTGATTGCAACAAGAACGAGTTTAAAGCTGAATAAACAGTCGTTTTTATATTTATGGTTAATTTAAAAGGTGGCCTTAAACGAGAAAGGGCCTTTCGGCCCTTAGTGTTGCAGCAAGTAACACATTCTTTTTATAGGTTAAAGTCGACAGCGTAGGCTACATAAGCTTTTACATCTGAGCCGTCCATGTCGTTATCTGATAGGCCAAAAGTAAAACCATCTTTAGACACCGATACACCATAATCAATAATATTATCATCACCGATGAAATCGCCTGAGTAATGCCCTATGTGTAGCGCCATTTCTGTGCCATTGCTACCAACAGCGAAGCTGTAATCGGCATTTAAATACAATGAATCACCAAAATCAGTACCATCACCACTGGCTGCAGATGTTGCAAGTACGGCTGCACCAAATGTAAAACCTTGCACACTAATGCTGCCATAAACTTCTGAAAAATCAGCATCGGCACCTGATGCCGCATCAGGGTACGCATAATAGATATACCCTACGTCATAACTCACACTTTCATTAATTGCGCCGCCAAAACCGGCGTATAAGTCTAGTTCGTAGGTCATTTCATCGGCCCAAGACGCATTTGACGCCCAAGTACCAGCATAAAAGCCAGATTCATTAGCGTAATCAATACCGCCAGATACAGCAGCATCGCCACCAGTTTGCTCTTGTCCGCGCCATAAGTAGTTTGAAGTGGCTGCTGCATTTGCTGTTACTTCAGCAAATGCAGTAGTTGATGTCATTCCTGTTAATGCCAATGCACTGATCAATATTGTTTTTTGTAGTTTTAGCATGTCTCATTTCCCATTGTATGATTTTGCACGCCAAGGCTTTTTATTATGAACGACTACAACCTTTTGTTTGGCGGCATTTTATTATGTTACTAATGGGGTATTTGCACTGTGTGTGCCAAATTAAACTTATTCGTTTATAAATTATTTTTATTATTTAAAACAATGTATTGAAAATAATATGAGGTAGGGATAGAAAAGTAATTATTTAGCAGGTTCACTTTGCTGGTGCAAAAAATAGCCTAACTGCACCATCAAAGCGCTGCTAGGCTATTTTATTTTTCTTGTGGGTTAATTAACCAAAAATGGCACGCATTAAGGTAATTGTTTCGTTAACACCGCGGCCTTTTTGTACTTCGCTAATAATGGAGTCACGTTTAGCACGAATATGCTCTGGAACATCATCAGCAGCGAGCGCGCGATCCACTAAAATCTCAGCAGATTCTTTGCCTCGACGTGGCGCTTTACTGCTGCTAGAAGTGCTACGTGTAGGTTTATTAAGTAGCTTAATGTAGTTAGAGTTATCTGCAGTATTAGTATCTGCATAATAGAAAAAGCAAGGTATAAGCGCTTTAATATCCACCAACTGTGTTTCTAGTTCATTACCAGCATTGGCCATTTTAAACCATGACATGGCGTGAATGCTTTGTACTACATCTTGCCAGTAACGCTCAAAGTCACGGTTATTTAATTTGGTGATACCAAGTGCGGAGCAAAGTGCATCTAAGCGACTGTTACTAATTGGAGTAAACACATCAGGGCGACGCATTGCTAATAAGCGGGTTGCAGGCGCCAGAGTTGGTTTTTCATCACTACCATTAAATGCACTCAAATAAGCAATTACAAATTGTTGGTAATCACTTTGCGCTACATCACCCTCAAGTGGAATGTTGCTGAGTGCATCGTCGAAGGCACCTGGCAGATCAGCCAGCATCTGGTGAAAACCTTTGGCGCTTTTGGTAGAGGCAAACCATTCTACATCAAAGTTATAAGTACTCGGATCCAGTGATGCCATATGCTTACCGCTAAAAGCGAGTAAGTCTTCAGGGATCATCTCTTTTAACGGCTTTTCGCGTAGGCCTGCAATATAAGTAGTTAAACGTAATTGCTCATCAAGTGCTACCAGTTCTTTATGTTGCTCTACAAACATACTCACTACTGGCCAAGGTGCTACCCGTAATGTTTTTAACTGTAAAAAGCTAATGGCTGAAATAAGTTGGTCATGCAGCTTTTTTAATAGTGGTAATTGTTGGGTTTCGAGTAAGTCGTAATTAATACGGTCGCGGCTTGCATTTAATAGCTCGTAACACCAACCTAAAAAGTCTTCTGGATGGTTTTCCACTTTCACAGCCATCAGGTTTAGGCTTAGCTCTGAAGATTGCTTCAGAATGTTTTGATAAATTTGACTTTCTTGCTCGCCTAATGCCATTTTTGACGGTGAAATTAGCAGTTTCTTCATGCCTTGTAGACTCTCCGGTTAGATATACTTTTTAGTCGCTTCATTTTAGCTTAAATAAGCCAGCAGCAACAGGGGCGTGCATCATACCGGAGAATACAGGGGATGCAATCTTGGTAAGTTAATTAACACAAGATTGCATTTAAAGGCTTTAATCTACTTCTTCCAGTGTAAATAATAGCTCCACAGTAGTATTAAACTGCCGAGCTATTTTCAAAGCAATGGTCACTGAAGGAGTAAAGCGTGACGTTTCTACCGTGCTAATGGTTTTGCGTGATACATTAATAGCATCAGCAAGCTCTTGCTGTGAAAGCCCTGCCTTTTTACGAAATTCAGCTATATGATTTTGCACATTAACTCCTAATCACGGCTTTGCCAAAAAATAGAAATTCCGTATGCCAAACACATAATAGCAAGGTAAAAAGTAGCCATCATGCTATGAGATATGTGTAAAGTTAGGCCTTCAGAGAATAAATAAACCGTGCCCATACTAAATAACAATGCTAATACAACATGTTTATAAGCAATAGTATCTATAGTATTTAAGTATTCATCTTTATAAGTAAGGTGATATTTCATTCTCCATGTAAAGCCACCTCTAATTACAAACATAAGGAAAGAACCAAGAAATGCGGCGCTTCCTAAAATCAGCAACGGCGCTGACGTGTTTCCGATAATTGGGTAGCCACTGATTATTAGTAAAGTGATACCCATAAACACCGAAAACCATGCGTTCTGACTCATAAGTTTTTCTTCAGTTTTAATATCTTGTTGTTTCATAAAATCCATCCTGTGAAAATATTAATATTCAATGTAACCTAAGGGTATCATCGGGTCAATTGTTTTTTGTAACCTAAAGGTATCAAAATGTTTCAATCACGATTTATATACCTACATAAGAATTTAGGAAAGTAGATTTTTCGTTACTGGACAATGCTTTTCGCGCTAACTCCCGCTATGATAAGAGCATTATTTGCACGTTTGAAAGGATGATCATGAAGACCTTATTTAAAGTTATTGGTGTTTTATTATTGCTATGCATAGCGCTAATTGTTGCTGCACCTTTTTTAATTCCTACTGATACCATTTTTAATAAAGTGTCTGAGCAGGTTGAAAAAACAACCGGGCGCACATTAACCATAAAGGGCGATAAAACCCTCAGTGTATTTCCTGCATTAAAGTTAGAACTTAATGATGTGCATTTTGCCAATATGCCTAGCGGCTCTCGCGCTGATATGGCGAGTATGCAGCAACTTGCTGTTCATATTCCTTGGCTTTCATTACTCGGTGGCGAGTTAAAACTAGAAAAGTTTGTTATTAATGAGCCTGATATCTTGCTAGAAACCGATAAAAGCGGCAAAGCTAACTGGCAGTTATTTGATGCAGTAGCTAAACAATCAGAGCAGCAAACTCAATCGGGTGAGGCAGGCAAATTACCTGAAAACTTTGATATTCAGTTAGGCGAGGTCGCTATTTATGGCGGGTCGTTTACTTATTTAGATGGTCAAACGAGCGCTAAACAGCAAATTAGCGATTTAGAACTGGCTATATTACTGCCTTCACTGCGCAAACAGCTCGAAGTCAAAGGAGCTATTACTTACATGCAAGAGCGCTTTGAGCTTGATGTAAAACTCGACACACCAGCAAAAGCGATTGAAGGCGCCACATTTAATGTAAAGCAAACGCTTAACTCACGTTTAGTAGATCTAATGTTTGATGGCAGCATAGCCAAACAAGGCCAAGACATTAAAGGACTTTTAACACTTAACGGTGATTCGGTTAAAAATATTGCTAACTGGCAAGGAGTTGACTTAAACGCTAAAAACAATGCGTTTAACGCCTTTAGCATCAATGCCGAAATGCACTTACTCGGTGAAGAGTTTAACTTAACTGAATTAGTAGCAACGCTCGATGCACTCGAGATTAAAGGTAAAAGTAAGTTAAATTTAGGCAGTCGCTTAGCTGTTAATGCGGATATTGACTTAGGCATGCTTGATTTAAATCCTTACTTACCTGAAACCGTAGCTAAAAAAGAAGTCCCAGCAAAAGACGACTCTAAGCCTGCAGAGCCAATAGTGTGGGATGATACTAAAATTGATTTAAGTGGCTTAAATGCATTAGATGCAAATGTGATTGTCCGTTCAAGTGGCTTAAAAGCGAACGACATTAAACTCGGCGCCAACCAGTTTACAGTAGCACTTAAAAATAGCATTGCTAAATTAAGCCTAGACAGCTTTGCCGCTTACGAAGGAACAGGTAAAGGGGTAGTGACCGTAAATGCTCAAAATACCCCTTATAAAATAGCAACCAACTTCGATTTAGATAAAATAGACGCACAGCCATTACTTAGCGATGCTGCAGGCTTTGATAAGTTAATGGGCAAAGGGTCGCTAAATTGGAATTTAACTACAGCTGGGCAAAGCCAAAAAACATTTATTAATGCGCTTAATGGTAAACTAGGATTTAAGTTCGCAGATGGTGCGGTTAAAGGTGCGAACGTAGCGGAAATGGTACGTAAGGGGAAAGAGTTAGTTAAAGGTAACTTTAATGCCGCATCTGAGGGACTAGATTCAGGATTTGAAGAATCTGAGAAAACTGACTTCTCTGCACTTTCGGGTAGTTTTAACTTTACCAATGGCGTAGGTAAAAATACTGATTTATCCCTGAACAGCCCTTTAATACGGATTTCAGGTGAAGGAGACGTTGATTTACCGCAAACTCTGGTTAACTACCGCCTAGTAACAGGTTTAGTTGATTCTATTGAAGGTCAAGGTACTACCGATGATAGCACTGGCTTTAAAATTCCTCTGAGAATAAAAGGCCCATTCCATGATGTTGGCATAAAATTAGATATAGGCAGTGCGGTTAAAGATGAAGCAAAAGAAAAAGCCAAAGACAAGATTAAAGATAAATTAAAAGGTTTGTTTGGCTAATTTTAATTACTGATAAAAAACAAGGCACCGCTACGGTGCCTTGTTTGTTTTATAACCATCTGTAATTTAGGTAGATAGCATAAATTACCGGTTGCTAATTTAGCATCCGCATTAAATTAATTAAAAAATAACCTACCACTCCCCCCTCAATGCTGATACAATTGCCCGCCCTTAAGAGACATCTAGTATGTTTTTTGAGTGGAATTCAATCGAAATGTCTTGATTTTAAACAAATTTAAGACAAGTTGTAATTACTACACCGGAGGTCATTAACATGATCCAAATGCAAACTCAGCTGGAAGTTGCTGATAACAGCGGCGCTCGCAAAGTGCAGTGTATAAAAGTCCTTGGTGGTTCACACCGTCGCTATGCAGCGATTGGCGATATCATTAAAGTTTCTGTAAAAGAAGCGATTCCTCGCGGTAAAGTGAAGAAAGGTGATGTTAAAAACGCGGTAGTTGTGCGTACCAAAAAAGGCGTTCGTCGTCCAGACGGTTCATTGATCCGTTTCGACAGCAATGCGGCTGTTATCTTAAATGATAACTTGCAGCCTATTGGTACTCGTATTTTCGGCCCTGTGACTCGCGAACTTCGTAATGAAAAGTTCATGAAAATCGTTTCACTAGCCCCAGAAGTACTGTAAGGAGTCTATCATGGCAGCAAAAATCCGTCGTGATGACGAAGTAATCGTACTAGCAGGTAAAGACAAAGGTAAGCGCGGCAAAGTGCTTTCAGTTGTAACCGAGTCTGGTCGAGTATTTGTCGAAGGCATTAACTTAATCAAAAAACACCAAAAGCCGGTTCCACAGTTGAACCAAGCTGGCGGTATTGTTGAGAAAGAAGCGTCTATCGACGTATCAAACGTTGCGATCTACAACTCGGAAACGAGCAAAGCAGATCGTGTAGGTTTCAAGATTGAAGATGGTAAGAAATTACGTATCTTTAAATCTACTGGTAAAACTATCTAATAGTTGGAGTAGAATGATGGCGAAACTGCATGAAGTATATAAAGACAAAGTAGTTGCTGAACTTCAAGAGAAGTTTGGTTTCAGCTCTGTCATGCAAGTCCCTCAGATCGAGAAGATCACATTAAATATGGGTGTGGGCGAAGCCTTAGCTGACAAGAAGATTTTAGATAACGCTGTTGCGGATCTAGAAGCTATTTCTGGTCAGAAACCTTTAATCACTAAAGCACGCAAATCTGTTGCTGGCTTCAAAGTGCGTGAAGGTTACCCGATTGGTTGTAAAGTAACCCTACGCGGCGAGCGTATGTGGGACTTTTTTGAGCGTTTGGTTTCAATCGCTATCCCACGTATCCGTGACTTCCGTGGTGTGAGTGCTAAGTCTTTTGATGGACGCGGTAACTACAGCATGGGCGTACGTGAACAAATCATCTTCCCAGAAATTGATTATGATAAAGTAGACCGTGTACGCGGTATGGATATCACAATCACTACATCTGCGAAATCAGATGAGGAAGGCCGTGCGTTGTTAGAAGCGTTTAACTTCCCATTCAAGAAATAAGGGTAGGGTTATGGCAAAGAATTCTATGAAAGCGCGCGAAGCAAAGCGCACTAAACTAGTTGCTCAGTACGCTGAAAAGCGTGCAGCACTAAAAGCTATCATCAGTGATGTTAATACATCTGAAGATGATCGTTGGGACGCGGTACTTAAGCTACAAGCTTTACCTCGTGATTCTAGCCCTGCACGTCAACGTAATCGTTGTAACATTACGGGCCGCCCACATGGTTTCCTTCGCAAATTCGGCATGAGCCGTATTAAAGTTCGCGAAGCAGCTATGCGCGGTGAAATTCCTGGCCTTAAAAAGGCTAGCTGGTAATAGAATCATGGGAGTAAGACTATGAGCTTGCAAGATCCTATCGCGGATTTATTTACACGAATCCGTAACGGTCAGTCAGCGAAGAAAGTATCTGTAACGATGCCTAATTCGAAACTGAAAGTAGCAGTAGCTAATGTATTAAAAAATGAAGGTTACATCGCAGACTTCGCAGTAAGTGGTGATGTTAAACCTGAGCTTTCTATCGAGTTAAAGTACTTCGAAGGCAAAGCTGTTATTGAAAATATCCAGCGTGTAAGTCGCCCTGGTCTACGTATCTATAAGAGACGTGACGAATTACCGAAGGTAATGGGTGGTTTAGGTATCGCTATCGTATCAACTTCTAAAGGCCTAATGACAGACCGCGCAGCACGTAGTGCAGGCGTTGGTGGTGAAATCATTGGTTTTGTAGCTTAATCGGAGGGGAACTATGTCTCGCATAGCAAAGGCACCAATAAACGTTCCTGCCGGTGTAGAAGTTACATTAAAAGGCCAGGAAATCACAGTTAAAGGCAAAAACGGTGAACTTACTCGTACTATCAACAATGCTGTTGAAGTACAAGTTAACGACAACGTTATTACAACTTTACCTCGTGAAGGCGTAGCCAATGCATGGGCACAAGCAGGTACTGCTCGCGCTCTAATCAACAACATGGTTGTTGGTACGCATGAAGGTTACGAGAAGAAACTTCAGTTAGTAGGTGTTGGTTACCGTGCTGCAGCTAAGGGCAAAGTTTTAGACTTAACTCTTGGTTTCTCGCACCCAGTTAATTTCGCAGTTCCTGAAGGAATTACGATTGAAACTCCAAGCCAAACAGAAGTTCTAGTTAAGGGCGTAGACAAGCAGTTAGTTGGTCAAACAGCTGCTAACATTCGTGCATACCGTAAACCTGAGCCTTATAAAGGTAAAGGTGTTCGTTATTCAGATGAGAATGTACGCCGTAAAGAGGCTAAGAAGAAGTAAGGTAAGACGATGGATAAAAAAACAGCTCGTCTACGTCGTGCTAAACGCACTCGTAGAAATTATATTGAACAAGGCACAACGCGTCTTGTTATCCACCGCACGCCACGTCACATTTACGCTCAAGTTGTAAACGCTGAGGGTAATGTACTGGCTGCTGCTTCTACTGTTGAGAAAGCTATTAGCGAAACAGTTAAAGGCACAGGCAACGTTGCAGCTGCACAAGCAGTTGGTAAAGCGGTTGCTGAACGTGCGGCTGACAAAGGCATCGAAAAGATTGCTTTTGATCGCAGTGGCTTTAAATATCACGGCCGTGTGAAGGCGCTAGCTGATGCTGCGCGTGAAGCCGGTTTGCAATTCTAGGAGTAGACAATGGCTAACGTAGAAGCAAAGCAACAACAGCCTGATTTAGCTGAAAAGCTAATCGCGGTGAACCGTGTGTCTAAAGTAGTTAAAGGTGGTCGTATCTTTAGCTTTACTGCACTAACTGTAGTTGGTGATGGCGCAGGTAAAGTAGGTTTCGGTTATGGTAAAGCACGTGAAGTTCCAGCTGCTATTCAAAAAGCAATGGAAAAAGCACGTCGTAACATGATCAACGTAGACCTAAATGGCAACACATTACAGCATCCTGTTAAAGGACGTCATGCTGGCTCACAAGTGTTTATGAAACCAGCATCTGAAGGTACTGGTATCATTGCAGGTGGTGCTATGCGTGCAGTACTTGAAGTGACTGGTGTGCAGAACGTACTTTCTAAATGTTACGGTTCTACTAACCCGATCAACGTTGTACGTGCAACGATCTCAGCTCTTGAGAACATGAATTCTCCTCAGTCGATCGCTGCAAAACGTGGTCTTCGAGTAGATGAGATTTTGGGGTAAACCATGGCTAATAAAACTGTAAAAGTAACACAAGTAAAAAGCTCTATCGGTCGTTTACCGAAGCATAAAGCTACATTACGCGGTCTTGGTTTACGTCGTATCAATCACACTGTTGAGTTAGAAGACACAGCATGTGTGCGTGGTATGATTAACCAGGTTTATTACATGGTTAAGGTAGAGGGGTAATTCGATGCATTTGAATACACTTTCACCTGCTGCAGGTTCAAAAACTGCTCCAAAACGTGTTGGTCGTGGTATCGGTTCTGGTCTTGGTAAGACTGGTGGCCGTGGTCACAAAGGTCAAAAATCACGTTCTGGCGGTAAAGTACGCGTTGGTTTCGAAGGCGGTCAAATGCCTATGCAACGTCGTCTACCTAAGTTCGGTTTCACTTCTCGCAAATCTTTAGTATCTGCAGAAATTAACCTATACGAAATCGCTAAAGTTGAAGGCGATGTGGTAGACCTAAGCGCGTTACAAGCAGCTGGTCTAGTTAAAAAGAACGTTCAGTTCGTTAAAGTTGTTAAATCTGGCGAAGTTTCACGCGCTGTTACCGTTAAAGGCCTTAAGGCTTCTAAAGGTGCACGCGAAGCTATCGAAGCTGCCGGAGGCAAGGTAGAAGACTAAGGAAGTACTAATGGCTAAACCAGGTCAAGATACACAAAGTGCACAAGGTGGACTTTCGGAATTGAAGCGCCGATTACTCTTCGTATTGGGTGCTATCATAATTTACCGTCTAGGTTCATTTGTGCCGATCCCTGGGATTGACGCCGCTGTACTTGCCGATTTCTTCGAGCAACAAAAGGGCACCATTGTTGAGATGTTCAACATGTTTAGCGGTGGTGCGCTTGAGCGAGCTTCAGTGTTAGCACTGGGTATCATGCCGTATATCTCGGCTTCGATTATTACGCAACTATTAACGCATATGTATCCGCCGTTTATAGAGCTTAAGAAAGAAGGTGAGCAAGGGCGTAAAAAGATAAGCCAGTACACACGCTACGGCACGCTTGTGCTTGCTACTATCCAATCAATCGGTATTGCCACAAGCTTACCGGGCATGATGAACGGGTTAGTTGTTAACCCAGGTATGGGATTCTATTTCACCGCAGTGGTGAGTTTAGTAACCGGTACTATGTTCCTTATGTGGTTGGGCGAACAGATAACAGAACGTGGTATCGGTAACGGTATCTCAGTTCTAATATTTGTTGGTATTGTAGCTAACCTGCCGTCTGCTATTGGTTCGACAGCCGAAATGGCGCGCCAAGGTGATTTGAATGTTTTTGTACTGTTGATGGTTGCGGTTATAGTATTCGCTGTTACTTATCTTGTTGTATTCTTTGAACGTGGTCAACGACGTATTGTTGTTAACTACGCCAAACGTCAACAAGGTCGTCAAGTATTTGCTGCTCAAAGCACGCATTTGCCTCTGAAAGTAAATATGGCGGGTGTTATTCCACCAATCTTCGCTAGCAGTATAATTCTGTTCCCTGGTACAATTGCAAGCTGGTTCGGCCAGGGTGAAGGTCCGGTTGCTGATGTGCTACAAGCAATTGCTACAACGTTGACTCCAGGTCAGCCTTTGTATGCAATGGTTTTAGCTGCGGCTATCATCTTCTTCTGCTTTTTCTACACAGCGTTGGTTTTTAACCCGCGTGAAACAGCAGACAACCTGAAAAAATCTGGCGCATTTATCCCAGGTATTCGTCCAGGTGAGCAGACATCTAAATACATTGATAAAGTGATGACACGCCTGACATTGGCAGGTGCTTTGTATATAACCTTTATCTGTCTGGTGCCCGAATTCATGACTATGGCATGGCAAACGCCATTCTATTTCGGCGGTACATCAATTTTGATTATCGTTGTTGTAATCATGGACTTTATGGCACAAGTACAGACGCATCTGATGTCACATCAGTATGATTCTGTGCTGAAAAAAGCGAACCTTAAAGGCTACGGTCGATAAGGTCAGTTTACGGAGTTGAGCAATGAAAGTACGTGCTTCCGTTAAGAAAATATGCCGTAACTGTAAAGTTATTAAACGTGCTGGTGTAGTACGCGTAATTTGCAGTGAGCCTAAGCATAAGCAAAGGCAAGGCTAAGTAAACAGTCGTGCAGGCTGAGGTTTCTCGGCCTGTGTTTTTAGTTGTGATTTGGTCTTCGTTTGAGTATCCTTACGGGCTTTTCAAACAGATGATTACCAAATTCAAATATAGGAGATGTGTTAGTGGCCCGTATCGCTGGCATTAACGTCCCTGATCATAAACATGCAGTTATTGGTTTAACAGCTATTTATGGCATAGGTAAGACTCGCTCTAAGGCTATCTTAGAAGCGACTGGTATCGCCGAGACCACAAAAATCGGTGAACTTTCAGACGAAACACTTGACGTACTGCGTGAAGCAGTTGGCAAGTACACTGTAGAAGGTGACCTTCGTCGTGAAGTTACTTTGAATATCAAGCGCCTTATGGACCTTGGTTGTTTCCGTGGCCTACGTCACCGTCGCTCTTTACCACTTCGTGGTCAAAGAACAAAGACTAACGCGCGTACCCGTAAGGGTCCTCGTAAGCCTATTAAGCGATAAGGGGATAGTAAAATGGCTAAGACACCAATTCGTCGTAAAAAGGTTAAAAAGCAAGTTGCTGATGGTATGGCTCATGTTCATGCGTCTTTCAACAACACTATTGTAACGATTACCGACCGTCAAGGTAATGCACTATCATGGGCTACTGCCGGTGGTTCAGGTTTCCGTGGTTCACGTAAATCTACTCCATTCGCTGCTCAGGTTGCTGCAGAGCGTGCAGGTACTGCTGCTCAAGAATACGGTTTAAAAAATCTAGAAGTTTTCATCAAAGGTCCAGGTCCAGGTCGTGAATCTGCTGTACGTGCTTTGAATGCTGCTGGTTACCGTATCACCAACATTACTGACGTGACGCCAATACCACATAATGGTTGTCGTCCACCGAAGAAACGTCGCGTTTAACAATAGGTTAGGAGAAATAACATGGCAAGATATTTGGGCCCTAAGCTCAAGCTGAGTCGTCGTGAAGGTACTGACCTGTTCCTTAAGAGCGGCGTAAGAGCTATCGACTCTAAGTGTAAACTTGAGACTGCACCTGGTCAGCACGGCGCTCGTAAAGGACGCTTATCTGATTACGGTTTACAATTACGTGAAAAGCAAAAAGTACGTCGTATCTACGGTGTATTAGAAAAGCAATTCCGTAACTACTACAAAGAAGCTGCTCGCCTTAAAGGTAATACAGGTGAAAACTTGTTACAGCTTTTAGAGCAACGTTTAGACAATGTTGTATATCGCATGGGTTTTGCTAGCACACGCGCTGAAGCACGTCAGTTAGTAAGCCACAAAGCGATTCTAGTTAATGGTCGTGTTGTGAACATTCCTTCATACGTAATTACTCCAGAAGATACTGTTGTAATCCGTGAGAAGTCTAAAACACAAGCACGTATCATCGCTGCTCTAGAGTTGGCTGAGCAACGTGAAAAGCCGACTTGGGTTGAAGTTGACGGTAAGAAATTGGAAGGTAGCTTCAAGCGCCTACCTGAGCGTTCAGATCTGTCTGCGGACATTAATGAACAACTAATCGTCGAACTTTACTCTAAGTAAAGTTAAGAGTTAAGAGAGGATAAAATGCAGGGTTCTGTTACAGAATTTCTAAAACCAAGGTTAGTCGATATCGACGCTATCAACCCAACGCGTTCTAAAGTAGTTTTAGAACCACTCGAGCGTGGCTTTGGTCACACTTTGGGTAATGCCTTACGCCGTATACTGTTATCATCTATGCCTGGATGTGCAGTAACTGAAGTTGAAATCGACGGTGTATTGCATGAGTACAGCGCGAAAGAAGGCGTACAAGAAGACATCATTGAAATACTACTAAACCTTAAAGGTCTAGCGGTAACGTTAGAAGGCAAAGATGAAGTTTTTCTGACCCTGACTAAATCTGGTGTAGGCCCTGTGACTGCGGCAGATATTCAGCACGATGGCGATGTAACAATTGCTAACCCAGATCATGTTATTTGTAATTTAACAACAAATAACAGCGAGATCAGCATGCGTATTCGTGTTGAGCGTGGTCGTGGTTATGTGCCGGCATCTAGTCGTTTATCCTCTGATGACGATGAGCGTCCAATTGGTCGATTGCTGCTTGATGCATCATTCAGCCCAGTTGAACGTATTGCGTACTCGGTTGAATCAGCCCGTGTTGAGCAACGTACAGACTTAGACAAGTTAATCATTGATATGGAAACAAACGGCACTTTAGATCCTGAAGAAGCGATCCGCCGTGCGTCTACTATCTTAGCTGAGCAATTAGATGCATTCGTAGATTTACGTGATGTAACTGAGCCAGAAGAGAAAGAAGAGAAGCCAGAATTCGATCCTATTCTACTTCGTCCAGTTGATGATCTTGAATTAACAGTACGTTCAGCAAACTGTTTGAAAGCCGAGCAAATTCAATATATCGGTGATTTAGTTCAGCGCACTGAAGTTGAGCTTCTTAAAACGCCTAATCTAGGTAAGAAGTCTCTAACTGAAATAAAAGACGTGCTAGCTTCACGTGGTCTTTCTCTAGGCATGCGCCTAGAAAATTGGCCGCCTGCAAGCCTAGCTGAATAATCTAAATCACTATATTAGTTTAGTTAGAAGGATAGGGTCATGCGCCATCGTAAGAGTGGTCGTCAATTAAACCGTAACAGTAGCCATCGTAAAGCGATGTTCAGCAATATGGCAGGTTCTTTGGTGAAACATGAAATCATCAAAACTACTTTGCCTAAAGCGAAAGAGTTACGCCGTGTAATTGAACCTTTAATCACACTGGCTAAGACTGACAGTGTAGCAAATCGCCGTTTAGCGTTTGCTCGCACGCGTGATAATGAAGTAGTTGGTAAGTTATTCAGTGAAATCGGTCCTCGTAATGCGGATCGTCCAGGTGGTTACACTCGTATTCTTAAGTGTGGCTTCCGTGCTGGTGATAATGCACCAATGGCTTATATTGAACTAGTTGGTCGCCCAGCGGCGAGCGAAGAAGTTCAAGAAGACGCGCAGTCTGCAGAGTAAGTCTTAAAGAGACACCAAAAAGCCGAGCTTATGCTCGGCTTTTTAATATCTAAAATCCACACAAAATGAATAAAGCTTTTAGCTCTATTATTAATAGCAAATTTATTCTCATTCCTTTCATCTAATAAAATAGCCTAACTAGAATCGACGAATCATAATGCGAGCGTTTAGGACTGCTATCTTTCTATTTATAAGCAAAGCTATTTAGACTAATAAACACATGACTATGTAACGGCTTTTACAGTTTATAGTTATTAATATAAAAAAGTTCGTAATAGTTGATACCACTAATAGCTCATTAACTTTATATAGTAGAGCCCTTGTCTGATGTACTTATTCGCCACTAATCTAAATGGCCATATAAAGCTAAACAATTTGTTTTCTTGGTAATAGCTACAATAACTATGAAAAGATTTTCCAAAAAATAAGTTTTTATAGCTTTAAAGGCGAAATATGATTAGATTTAGTTGTCTTTTTAAGCGTTTAGTCTAAATATCCAACGAACAGTCATTTATTTCAAGTTTTCTGCAAAAAAGGGTTGATCTGTTTTCGGATCTCCCTATAATGCGACCCCACTGAGACGGCAGAGCGCAACGCATAGCGGGGCACGAGCTACTCAGTGAGTCGAGTAAAACTTAGTTTTGAAAACTTTCAAGTTTAACAAAATTAAGTGTTGACTCGAAAAATAAAGGATGTATTATACGCATCCCTAGCGACAACGTCGCAACGTTCTTTAACAATATAAAGCAATCATCTGTGTGGGCACTCGTACAGATTGAGTTCTAACAGCCAAGCTACTTAGGTAGTGAGGCAAACAAATTTAGAGTCTCAATTTAAACTGAGTGACCAACAGCAATGACTTACTTAGGTTTTGCTTAAGAAAAGAATTGCAGCACAGTCAATTCAATATCGAAAGATATTAAATAAATTCAGAATTCATTGAGCTGTCGAAAGACATAAAACTTTTTAATTGAAGAGTTTGATCATGGCTCAGATTGAACGCTGGCGGCAGGCCTAACACATGCAAGTCGAGCGGTAACAGAGAGGTGCTTGCACCTTTGCTGACGAGCGGCGGACGGGTGAGTAATGCTTGGGAACATGCCTTGAGGTGGGGGACAACAGTTGGAAACGACTGCTAATACCGCATAATGTCTACGGACCAAAGGGGGCTTCGGCTCTCGCCTTTAGATTGGCCCAAGTGGGATTAGCTAGTTGGTGAGGTAATGGCTCACCAAGGCGACGATCCCTAGCTGGTTTGAGAGGATGATCAGCCACACTGGGACTGAGACACGGCCCAGACTCCTACGGGAGGCAGCAGTGGGGAATATTGCACAATGGGCGCAAGCCTGATGCAGCCATGCCGCGTGTGTGAAGAAGGCCTTCGGGTTGTAAAGCACTTTCAGTCAGGAGGAAAGGTTAGTAGTTAATACCTGCTAGCTGTGACGTTACTGACAGAAGAAGCACCGGCTAACTCCGTGCCAGCAGCCGCGGTAATACGGAGGGTGCGAGCGTTAATCGGAATTACTGGGCGTAAAGCGTACGCAGGCGGTTTGTTAAGCGAGATGTGAAAGCCCCGGGCTCAACCTGGGAACTGCATTTCGAACTGGCAAACTAGAGTGTGATAGAGGGTGGTAGAATTTCAGGTGTAGCGGTGAAATGCGTAGAGATCTGAAGGAATACCGATGGCGAAGGCAGCCACCTGGGTCAACACTGACGCTCATGTACGAAAGCGTGGGGAGCAAACAGGATTAGATACCCTGGTAGTCCACGCCGTAAACGATGTCTACTAGAAGCTCGGAACCTCGGTTCTGTTTTTCAAAGCTAACGCATTAAGTAGACCGCCTGGGGAGTACGGCCGCAAGGTTAAAACTCAAATGAATTGACGGGGGCCCGCACAAGCGGTGGAGCATGTGGTTTAATTCGATGCAACGCGAAGAACCTTACCTACACTTGACATACAGAGAACTTACCAGAGATGGTTTGGTGCCTTCGGGAACTCTGATACAGGTGCTGCATGGCTGTCGTCAGCTCGTGTTGTGAGATGTTGGGTTAAGTCCCGCAACGAGCGCAACCCCTATCCTTAGTTGCTAGCAGGTAATGCTGAGAACTCTAAGGAGACTGCCGGTGATAAACCGGAGGAAGGTGGGGACGACGTCAAGTCATCATGGCCCTTACGTGTAGGGCTACACACGTGCTACAATGGCGCATACAGAGTGCTGCGAACTCGCGAGAGTAAGCGAATCACTTAAAGTGCGTCGTAGTCCGGATTGGAGTCTGCAACTCGACTCCATGAAGTCGGAATCGCTAGTAATCGCGTATCAGAATGACGCGGTGAATACGTTCCCGGGCCTTGTACACACCGCCCGTCACACCATGGGAGTGGGTTGCTCCAGAAGTAGATAGTCTAACCCTCGGGAGGACGTTTACCACGGAGTGATTCATGACTGGGGTGAAGTCGTAACAAGGTAGCCCTAGGGGAACCTGGGGCTGGATCACCTCCTTATACGATTTAGAACTTATTTGTTCGTAGTGTCCACACAGATGATTGTTAGTTAGTTTGCTCTTTGAGTTAACTAATTAATATGCTCTTTAAAAATTTGGAAAAGCTGATAATAAAATTCGTATGAATACATTGTATTTGTACAGAGTTTTCAAAAGTAAAAAAAATGATAGCAGTATCATTCAGTGCCAATTTAATCCTCGGATTAATTGGTATCTACTTTAGTATTCAATATTAACTTCTGGCGAAGTTAAACTGTCACAAAACAAAGACCCGTTTGGGTTGTATGGTTAAGTGACTAAGCGTACACGGTGGATGCCTTGGCAGTTGGAGGCGATGAAGGACGTATTAACTTGCGATAAGCCTAGTCAAGCTAGTAAAAAGCACTTGAGACTAGGATTTCCGAATGGGGAAACCCACCTGCTTGCAGGTATCGTTAACTGAATACATAGGTTAACGAGGCGAACGCGGAGAACTGAAACATCTAAGTACCCGTAGGAAAAGAAATCAACCGAGATTCCGAAAGTAGCGGCGAGCGAAATCGGAACAGCCCTTAAGCTTATTATGTGTTAATGGAAGGCTCTGGAAAGTGCCACGATACAGGGTGATAGTCCCGTACATGAAAATGCATTTTAAGTGAAATCGAGTAGGTCGGAGCACGTGAAACTTTGACTGAATATAGGTGGACCATCATCTAAGGCTAAATACTCCCAACTGACCGATAGTGAACCAGTACCGTGAGGGAAAGGCGAAAAGAACCCCTGTGAGGGGAGTGAAATAGAACCTGAAACCGTGTACGTACAAGCAGTAGGAGCCTACTTGTTAGGTGACTGCGTACCTTTTGTATAATGGGTCAGCGACTTATATTTTGTAGCGAGGTTAACCGATTAGGGTAGCCGTAGGGAAACCGAGTCTTAACTGGGCGAATAGTTGCAAGGTATAGACCCGAAACCCGGTGATCTAGCCATGGGCAGGTTGAAGGTTGAGTAACATCAACTGGAGGACCGAACCCACTAACGTTGAAAAGTTAGGGGATGACCTGTGGTTAGGAGTGAAAGGCTAATCAAACCGGGAGATAGCTGGTTCTCCCCGAAATCTATTTAGGTAGAGCCTCGGACGAATACTTACGGGGGTAGAGCACTGTTAAGGCTAGGGGGTCATCCCGACTTACCAACCCTTTGCAAACTCCGAATACCGTAAAGTAATAT